>JBMLQZ010000374.1:0-12428 GCA_049241285.1 Chitinophagaceae bacterium
AAGAAACTAGTAAACTAGATATTGGCTTAGAAGATGATTGTGATACTATTACTTACTTACAATTATTACACAAACATTTACATACTATTTTAGAAACGTTTCAACCAGATTTTGCATTTTACCTAAGCGGTGTAGACGTTTTAGATACTGATAAATTTGGAAAACTAAAAGTAAGCATAGATGGATGTAAACAAAGAGATGAATATGTTTTTAGCCAACTAAAAAAACGAAACATTCCAGTAACAGTTGCAATGGGTGGAGGTTACAGTCCTGATATAAAAATTATTGTTGAGGCACATTGTAATACTTTTAGAACAGCCCTTCAACTTTACAATTAGGTAGTATATTTTTGGTTATGATTTTTTTCTTTTTAGTTGATTGTAATCTATAAAATAAACCAACTTCATACTTATTTCATTACTATGTACAGCAGATAACGTACGAGCTAAATTTTCTCCATATTTTCTATTAGCAATACCATCAATAGCAACATCTGGACCTAAAGCATTTTTCCATGCTACAATTAAACGGCTTCCTAATCGAAAATCCCAAGTAAAAAATGCATCAATATTAAATGCATTAAAGTTTCTATCAAACGCATTAGATGTAGTAATTGGATATTGCTCCCAAAAACCATGATTATCTATATTGTATAATTGCTGATAATTTACTTTACTCCAATTATGCCTTGCTCTTACGGTTAAGTTCATTCTAGATTTAAAGTTGTAAGCACCACTTAAAATATTGTTTACTCTTACAGATAATCTTCTTCCAACAATTGGCTTACCTGTAGCATCAAAATGACTAAACCCATATTCACCTTGATCGGTTTGGGTTTGGCTATTTAATTCTAGACTTAACTTAGTGTTAAAGCGATAACGAATACCAAAGTTGTATAAGTAAAACGGAAGATTATTACCAGTAAATAAATTAGAATATCCTAACCCATAGCTTACAAAAAGTTTTTTTCTGCTATCAGTACTTCCAAAAATACCAGCAAACCACCAAGGCACTTTACGCATCATTCTACCTTCTGTTCTCAATTCAAAATAATCATGCTGCCAAAAAGGATTTCCATCAAGAACCAAATTCACATCCCAAAAGTTTTTGAATACGTGCAAGAAATTGGCTCTATATGAAAAGCTGCTGTAATTAAAAGGTTTGTACAAACTTCTATACGTAATTTCTACATTATAACTACGGTAATTAAAATGTTTATTAGGAGTAAATTGATTAAAAGAAATATTAGCTGAAGTGCTAACCTCATTTGGAGCTTGTAAATAACCCAAGTCGTTAGGATCATATTTATCACTCTCAATATTATTATTAATGCCCCATTGCCAAACACCACTCACTTTTTGAAACCCTATTTCAGATTTAAATCCTGTATATTTTTCATTACCCGAAATGCTACTAAACCTTCCTTTTGCAACAAAATTGTATTGGTTAGCCTTATCAAACAAACTAATATCTAAAGCGGTAACATTTGCTTGCCTGCTTCTATCTTTTCGCCAAACATTGGCATTGGTAAATGCAATGCTACTTCTATTTTTTAATGCCTGATCTAATACAACTATATTGTAATTGGTTAATGATTCTGTTTGTAAATCAATCGTTTCTCCTTTACTATTTCTAAATGTTGCAGTCATGGGTGCTGTAACTGCATTAAACACACCAATTCCTAAATTTTTATTGGTTCTTCCACTAAACTTGGTAGCATTGTACAATTGTGTGGTTGATGAATTTTTTAGAATGGTATAATTACTATCGGCTGCCAATTTTCTTGCAGCATAATAACCCCTTGGCGTTCCGCCAATTCTTCTAGAATAAAAAATACCAGCTTTATTAAACAACTCTGTTCCTTCTGTGAAAAATGGACGATTTTCATTGAATTGGATTTCGAAGGGACTTAAGTTTAAAATAACATTATCACTTTGAACTTGACCAAAATCTGGAATCAAAGTCATGTCCATTGTAAAACTTTGGTTAATACCATATTTTACATCCATTCCTCCATTTCGTAAAAAAGTATTAATAGTTCCATTGTTAGTAGGCACAGTGCTATATCCACTTGAAACGTAGGGTAAAAATGATAAACGTAATGGCGGTTGTAAATTTTGTAAGCCTTTTAATAATCCAAACTGGTTTACATAACCAGAAGTTTGTGGGTTTATAGGATTCCAATAACTAGTTTCATTTAAACGCCTAATAAATCGAATAACATTTAATCCCCAATCTTGAACGTCTTTTTTAGCAAAGCGTAAACTCATGTAAGGAATTTTCATTTCAACACTCCAACCACTATCCGTAATATTTACTTTACTATCCCAAACAGCATCCCAATTTACATCGTAACCATCATTGTTTCCAGAAATACGAATATCACTTTGAACATTTACAGAAGTAACCAAAAACTGAAAAGCGTTTTGCTTATCGTTATACGTATCTAATACAATTCCAAAAACATCAACATCTTGCCTACTTTCTCCATCTCTTGCCGTTAACTGTTTACGAATATCACTTGGCTTATCATATAAAAAAGCAGCTACATATAAAGCTTCATCATCATAAGCAATTTGCACATTGGTTTTTTGTGCAGCAGGATTACCAAATGTTGGTTGGTTTACAATAAAATCACTAGAAACTGTTACATCTTTCCAAGCTACATCGTTTAGTAAACCATCAATTTTTGGCTGAGCCGATAATTTTTTTGCCGGTAAGCTTTTTACTTGAGCAATTAAGAAAGCATGAAAGAAAATGAATATAATAGAAATGAAAAAACGCCACATGGTAACCAATTAATATGTTTAGGATTGACTAAGGTATAGCAATGATTGTATTACACAGAATTTATGAGCCAAAATTGTAAGAACGGTAATTAAGTATTTTTCTTTAACAGTTTTGCCTGCCATTTTTCCCATAATTGCCAAGCATCTGGTGTAAGTTTTAATACAAAAACACCCACAATCATACAGATAGAAAAAATAGCTGCTTTTACTAAAATGGCTATCCAAGCTGTAAACAATGTTCCAATAAAATAGGCAATTGCATAAGAAACTACTGTAAGCAAAATGGCAAATACTGTTTTTTGATCGAAGGGTTGCATTTGAAACTTTCTTCTAATAAACTCAAATCGTATAAAATTAAATACTAAAAAAGAAATGAGTTGTGCATATGCTGAACCAATAATACCTACTTGCTTTATTAAAAAGTAGTTACAAGGAATAATTAAAACTATCATTACAATATTGCTATAAAAATCGAAACGCCAATATTTACTTGTTAATATAACCATTCCATTTACGCCAGTTCCTGCATCAATTATACGAACCAAGCCTAAAATTATCATAGCATTTATGCCTTGCAGTAAGTTTTCTTTTAACCCAAATTCTACAATGGCACTAGCAGCATTCAATACAACATTTCCGTAAATAAATAAACTCATAATAAGCATATTTATACAACTACGTTTGTATACTCTAAATACTTCTGCCTCATCTTTATCTTTCCATGCTTGTACTAAAACACCCACACTTATTGATTGTAAGCTACGTTGTGGCACCTGCACTAAATTAGCCAAGTATTGAGCTAAGGTGAAAATTTCTACAGCTACTAAGCCTTTTATACCAGCAATTAAAATACCATCTATTGTTTGTCCAACTGCCGCTATAACAGTTCCACTAAACATAAGTAACTGCATCCAAACCATTTTTTTCCAAAACTTTTTGGTAACCCTACTAATGTTAAATGTAATATTAAAAGCACCTAAACGAATTAAATAAACTAATAGAATAGCTGCTATTGCAAAGAATAAAAACGAGAATAAATAGATAAACCAACTAAAGCCAATTACCTTAAAATAATACAAAGCAATTAATAAAGTGGTGAACAAACGTAACCCCGTTTCTTTTAAAAAGTTGGGCATTACAGTTTTTTGCAACACCCATGAAAAGCCTTCTAAAATGGCAAAAAATAACATTCCTAAGCCAAAAGGAAACACCCACAAATAATACTCTGCCAATAATTGCTTGCCATTTGATTTACCAAAATAGTTAATCATAAATGGCTGAAAAATTAACCCAGTAATCAATATTAAAACAAAACCTATTGTAGAAGCACAAAATACCCAAGTAAGTAAATCGTTTTCTTTAGGTGCTAAATTATTTTTATAATAGGGATAAAATTTATACAAAACGGCTATGGTACCTAAGCTAGCAAAAGAAAATATATTTTGACCAAAATCGAAAAACACCCTTGTTAGTCCAAACTCACCTTCTGCAAAGCCGCCATTTTTGGTATACAAATAAATATTTAAAGCCCCTACTGCAAAACCTGCATAGAGTAATATACCTGAAGTAATGGCTTGTTTTCGAATGGTTGACATAATTTCTTTTAGGCGATAATATGCATGATGTATTGCTGAATTAAGGCATGGAAGATAAAGGTTTCGTTTTGAGGTAATAATATCTTTCAATATTTTTTTGTGTAAACCATTCTAACTCTTCTTTTTTCAAATCATACGTTGCTACGCTTGTAGAAATTTGTAATCGTTTTTGAGTGGAAGCAATGGTAATTGGCATATCAAAATTCTCCATACAATTTGACCATTTAATAGCTAGTTTATTGGTAATAGGATCTACAAAATATTGCAATTCTGGAATTTGTGTAGTTCTTAAATATTGATCAAATGTTTGTTGAAAGTTAATACCAGATTGATGGATAATATATTGTTCAACATCGGCTGTTGAAACAGTTTTATGATAAAAATGGGTATTTAATCCTCTTAAGATTTTTCGAAACAAAGTATCATTTGCTATTATATTTCTAATATTATGAATCATGTTTGAAGCCTTATAATACATATCGCCACTACCCTCTTTATTAATACCATATTTACCAATAATAGGTATATCATTGGCTATTCGTTTACGTAATCCCACACAATAATCATAAGCTGCTTCTTTATCCAATAACCATTGTGTATACAGTGTTTCAGAATAGTTAGTAAAGCCCTCATGTACCCACATATCTGCAATATCCTTAGTGGTAATATTATTTGCAAACCATTCATGTCCACTTTCATGAACAATAATAAAATCCCATTGCAAGCCCCAACCAGAACCACTTAAATCAATTCCTAAATAGCCATTTTTATATCCATTGCCATAAGCAATAGCACTTTGATGTTCCATGCCTAAATGTGGTGCTTCTACTAACTTATAACCATCCTCATAAAAAGGATAAGCACCAAACCAATATTCAAAACAATGCAACATACTTTTTACTTGACTAAACTGTTTTTTTGCTTTTTCTAATTGATAATCTAATACATAATATTTTAATGAAAGAATTCCTTTTTCGCCCATAAATGTATCAGAAAAAGTGGTATAAGCACCAATGTATGGAACAATACAATAGTTATTAATAGGGTTTTTTACTTGCCATGTATATGCCTTTGTTGAAGAACCTTGAATAGTTTGTTCTTGTGTTTGAATACCATTACCTACTGCAACTAAAGTATCTGGAACAATGATAGTAATACTTGCTCCATTATCTGGCTCATCACTTTGATGGTCTTTACAAGGATACCATGAACTTGCTCCTAAACCTTGTACTGCAAGGCTCATCCATGGACGACCTTTAGCATCTTGCTTCCAAATCCAACCGCCATCCCATGGAGCTTTTTTGGCTTCTTTAGGTTTGCCATGATAATAAATATGTAAAGTATGTATGCTATTTTTTTGGAAAGCTGTATTCAGTTGAACAATTGCAATATTATCAGTTTGTGTAAATTGATGTTTTGTATAAGTATTGCTACTTTGTTGTTGCTTGCCTGTTTCTGGGTATTCAAGAATGCTATCTATTTGCATTGGTTTTTGCAAATCAATTTGCATTATTGAACCAGAAGTTATTGCCTTTAATTGAATGGCTACTTTACCTTCAATAGTTTTCTGTTCAAAATGTGGGGTTACTTGTAAATTGTAATGCAGCACATTCCACCAAGTTCTGTTGGCGTTTAAGCTACCTCTTAATGAATCGGCTTTGGTTGCTAATACTTGTGCTTTATTAGATAAACCAATACACAATAAAAATAAAAGAAGCATACCATTTTTGATATTTGAAATGATATAGTTATTAGCTTTTATTACAGTTGCATATTGAACAGAACGATGAAGAGTGCGACGCAACAAATGCTGCATTATTGTACCAAAGATGGTTACATAAAAAAAGGATTTTGTAATCATGTTTTAAAAGTAAGATATTCGAGTAAATGAAAAGTGAATTTTATAAATACAGTATTTGTTTCTATGCTTTTATCTTGTTTGCAATTGCTTCTTGCACCCAAAAAAAACAGGTAAACAGCAATGTATTTATGTATAATGAAAGTACTGGCATTGCTACATTAGACCCTGCTTTTGCAAAAAATCAATCTATTATGTGGGCCGTTCATCAATTGTATACCACATTGGTTGAAATTGATACTGGCTTACAAATTAAACCATCTTTTGCAAAAAGTTGGGAGATTAGTAATGACAGATTAACCTATACTTTTCATTTAAGAAATGATGTTTTTTTTCACGATAATATTGCCTTTAAAAATGGCAAGGGAAGACGGGTAATTGCAGATGATGTTGTATATAGTTTACTGAGAATAATTGATAAATCAGTTGCTAGCAGTGGTGCTTGGATTTTTAATAATAGAGTTGATAGTATTCAACCATTTTTAGCCGTAAATGATAGTACTTTAATAGTAAAACTACAAAGACCATTTCAACCAATATTAGGCATATTAAGTACGCAGTATTGTAGCATTGTACCCAAAGAAGTAGTAGAAAAATATGGGAAAGATTTTAGAAGAAACCCATGTGGTAGTGGTCCGTTTAAATTTGTTTCATGGGATGAAGGACAGGCTTTGATTTTACATAAAAACGAACATTACTGGGAAAAAGATTCACTAGGAAAACAACTGCCCTACTTGGATGCAGTTAAAGTAAGTTTTTACGATAATAAAGGAACTGAATTTTTACAATTTAGACAGCAGAAACTAAGCTTTATTAATGATATTGATGCATCTTTTAAAGATGAAATTTTAACTAAGAAAGGGGTTTTAAGAAGTACGTGGAGCAACAAGATTCACTTACAAAAACATGCTTATTTAAATACTGAATACTTAGGAATTTTAGTAGATGAACAGAATGAAAAAGTAATGGCTTCTCCAATAAAATTAAAAGCAATTAGGCAGGCAATAAACTATGCTATTAACAGACCACAATTAATGATGTATATGCGTAATAGCATTGGTATTGCTGCAGAGGCTGGCTTTGTACCAAGTGGCTTACCGTCTAGAAATACTAGTTTAGTAAAAGGGTATTCATACAATCCTACAAAGGCAAAAGAACTATTGAAAAGTGTTGGTTACGGTAATGGAAAAAATACAGCCACTATAAAATTATTAACCATAGCCACCTATGCAGATATTGCTAGTTTTATTGCCAAACAATGTGAAGATGTAGGCATTCAAGTTCAAGTAGAAACTATTCAAAAAAGTTTATTATTAGAACAAACTGCCAAAAGCGAAGCTTTATTTTTTAGAGGTAGTTGGATAGCTGATTACCCAGATGCTGAAAACTATATGGCAATGTTTTATAGTAAAAATCCTGCACCACCAAACTATACTAGATACCAAAATAAGGCGTTTGATGTATTGTATGAAAAAGCGTTGTTAGAAACCAACGATAGCTTACGTTATAAGCTATATGTACAAATGGATCAAATGGTTATTGATGATGCACCTATTGTGCCTATTTGGTATGATGAAGTGATACATTTAGTACAAAAAAATATTACTGGATTTTATGCAAATGGTTTGAATTTATTAGAGCTTAGAACCGTTAAAATAAATTAGACAACTAGTTAGTTAGATAACTGTGGCGATTTTGTTTGAATAAACATAGTTGAAACAGCAGCTAGTGCCAACAATACACCTGCCAACATAATTGCATTTACTGGGCTATTTTGTAACCAAGCTTCATAATACATTGGCATAGTTACATTTTGTATAAGCATGGGTATTACTATAAACATATTAAATATACCCATATACACACCTGTGCGTTCTGGAGGAATACTTCCTGCTAGTAAAACATAAGGATTACCCATCATGCTTGCCCAACATAAACCTAAACCTGTAATTGGAATAAAAATCATCCACTCGTTATGTAAGTTGGGTAATATAATTAACCCAATACCTGCTAGTAATAAACATGTTGCATGAACAATTTTAGCACCAAATTTTGTTGCCAACTTAGCTAAAATAAATGCCGATGCAAAAGCAATAAAGTTGTAATACGCTCCTAACTGACCAGCTAATAACTCTGCATTTCTAAAGCCTTCATCACCAACATTTGTTGTTTGATAAATTGATTTAGAAACACATTTGTCAATATATATCCAATAAATAAACATGGCATACCAACTAAAAAACATCATGGGTATCATTTGTTTCATAGCAATAGGCATTTGAGTAAATGCTTCAACTATTTCTTTAAACGTATTTAAAAAACCAGAAGGTGCATTTTGAATATGCCTTTTTTCTTCATTGGTTAATGGAATTTCTTTTGTAGTACCTAAAGTATATAGTATAGACCCTATTGAAACAATTGAACCAATAATAAATGCAATAACGGTAGTTATTGGTATATGATGTGCATTTTCAGCTGTTTTACTAACGCCAAAAAAAATTAATAATGTAGGTGTAAGATAAGAAAGTGTTTGACCTAAACCAGTAAATGCACTTTGAGAAAGAAAGCCTAATGAATGCTGTTTTGGATTTAACTTATCACTAACAAAAGCTCTGTACGGCTCTTGAGTTATATTGTTAGCTGCATCTAAAATCCACAAAATGCTAGCAGCCATCCAAACACTACTACTGTATGGCATTATAAATAAACACACACTACAAAATATGGCACCTATTAAAAAATAAGGTGTTCTTCTACCCCATTTAGTAATGGTTTTATCACTCATAGCACCCACAATTGGCTGAATAATTAATCCGGTTACAGGACCAGCAAGCCATAGATAAGGCAGTTTACTTTCTTCTGCTCCAAGATAAGAATAGATGGGACTCATATTTGCTTGCTGTAATCCAAAACTATATTGCAAACCAAAGAAACCAAAGTTCATATTGATGATTTGCCAGAAGGTGAGATTTGGTTTTTTAATCGTCATTTCAATGTAAGTTTTACATGTACAAAAAATAATACAAGCCCATCGTTCTTGTGTTAAGCTAGGGGTATTCTACAAAGACTTATTTTGGTGTATTTGCAAATGCTCATCTATCCAAATATCTGCATTAACAGCATGTGATTGAATAATTACACTTTCTTTTTCTAATACTTTCTCTATAAAATCGGTAACAGTTTCACGGTTTCTTTGCAGTCTATTTTTTTTAGTTTGTTGATAGTTGGCTGTAAGAAATATTCTTGTATCAACACCTTTAAGCAGTGTTGTGTACGTTCCCTCAACAATTACAACTTGTATTGTAGAAATATCAACTTCAATAGTTTCTGCTTCATCTATCTTCCAATTCATATGAGGAATTCTTAAAGCAGTTTGTTCTTTATTCTTGATAATTTGAAGATGTTTATCTATTAAATCTAAATGCACTTCAGAGGTACCTATATGGTTAAAACTAGCCACTCTAGCTTGATGATTTTTTTGTGGTGGAAGTTTGAAATAATCATCTTGATGAAGCACCAAAACATGACATCCTTTGTTATGTAATAATTCACACAAAGCTTTACTCATGGTAGTTTTACCGCAACCAGACTCTCCAGCCACTGTAATAACAGTTAGTTGATTATTTGCAATAGAAATGTTTGATAAAAGCTGTTCGGCTGTTTGTAGAACTTGATGATATATTTTTTTTTGAGAATTTTTATAAAATAAAAACAATTCATCAATGTCAATATTGTTTTCAACAGCCTCGTAGCCCAAAATATATCCAGATGCTGAATAACAAAGATTTTTTACACCTTGAGGATTGCCTTCAATAGCATCAAAATATTCTGCAAATGGATAGGTAGTAGCATTCAATTCAAGCAGTTTGTGTAAACTCATGAAATGCTTTTCAGCAATATCATGTTGCTGCTGAGCCATCAATCCTAATATTAAAAATCCATTTACAACAGGCCACATACCTCCATTATGAAAATGCCCTGCTTCATTCTTGAATCGATAGTGATGATTGAATTGCAAACGTGTATAATCGATACCTGCATTTGTAATAAACGGCCAAAAAGCTGGAATACCTTTGCATTGATATTGATCAAAAGTTTTTTGAATTAAGTCTATAATAATTTGCTTATTTTTTTGATTAGGTATATCTAATAACAACAGTAAAGCAATAGACCATCCATCATATCTGTTAACAATTTCACCAGGAGTAAATGAAGCAATGAATTGATGTTGTACATTCCAATTCTGTAAATCGGCTATTTGTTTACCCGTAAATAAACTGCCTGCCAAATCGGCCTCAATTAAAAAATGTTGCTTAATAGCAAACTTCACTTGTTCAGCTTTCTTCGTCCATAAATTATTATCAAAATAATTTCCGGCTAATTCTAAAGCCCAATAACGAAGTAACTGATCGTACAATACATATCCATTGGTAATGTATTCATCTGCCCAATTACTACTCATGGGTACATACATAAGATGTTTACCATTAAACTCCCATGCATTTGCTAATTGAAAAATTTTAGCAACTTGTTCAATGGCTACTTTTTCTAGAGTTTCATCTTTTTGTTGTTTTAAAAAAGATATAGTAGCAATAATCCACCAAAAACTAGCATCAGTTCTTCCAACAGGACCTCCAAAACTTACTTTTGAAACTTCACTAGATGCATTTAATACAAGGTTTGAAGGTATTTGCCCTTGTTCGTTAGCAGCTTTTTGTAAGGCTAATAAACTATTTGCTATAGCAGGAAATAAAGATTTTTGTTGAGAAGCAATGATTGCTAAAACACCAACAGCTGTGTCTCTTGACCAAACTCTATTATAATTATCACTTTGCTCAAGTGATGCTTTTAAATAACCATCAGCAGCAATGTCATGCAACAGTTTTGTAGCTGTATTGGCAATATTTGACACCATAATTGTTATTTAAACTAGTGCTAATAATAAACAGTTTGTTGCAATATTTCTTGTATTGAAATTATTACAACAAACTGTACATGGTATTTATTTAAAAAGAGAAAGCAATTGTTGCAGACACCGTTCTACCTGCAATAGATCTTGCCCTAATAATATTAGTTGTATTTTCTACAATAGCTCCTTCTTCAGATTCTGTAATGCCTAGTGTATTCAACACATTATTAGCATTTAATGAAGCAGATAAAGCTTTAGTAAACTTAACTGTAATAAATGGATTTACCATTACATAACCATTAAATTTCAATTTGTTATCATCTTGTGCATATGAAGCTCCAGTACCAATAAAACTAATACCTGTAGTTAATTTTCCTGTATTGTAAGTAGGCATTAATGTGTAAATGAAAGGAGATTGTCTTCTTGGTTTTTTTCCTTTATTAGCTCCATCTGTTAATTCTGCATTGGTATATGTTGCACTTCCTCTTACATTAAACTTATTGGTAAAGCTATAGTAAGCTTCTAATTCAATACCTAAAGATTTATATTTATTTTCAATTACACGTTGTGTTGTAGCTTCATAACTGCCAGCTTCATTAATGTTTGCATAAAATCCTGTTACAAAAATAGCTCCCCTTTTAAAGTTGCTTTTATAACCAATTTCTAACTGTGTTATATCATCTTTCACACCTCTTGCAGAACCATCTGCAAACACATTAGGTGTAAATAATAAACGATCTGCTTTTGCAACAGCACCCTTACTAAAACGAGCAAATACAGCCTTAGTATTATCAAATTTATAGTTAGCACCTAAAGAATAAGATACATAATCGTAATCGTAATTTACCGGCTTTGCATTTGCATGATCAATAGCAGAAACGCTTTGCTCATTAGCAGAAACCACTCCATCATTATTTACATCAAAAGATTTTTGTACTGAACCTGCATAGTTACCTGTTACATTACCCATATCCCATCGTACACTAGCTTCTAAATTTAATTTATCACTTGCATCTACATTAATTGCTGCATAAGGAGCAGCTATATCGTATTTTAAATCGAAGTTACGTTGGCAACAATTTCCCCAAACTGGCACACCATAAGCATATAAACCATTTTGACTAATTACTTGATTTGAAGCAGTAACTATGTTTAATGGTCTTGTTCCATTACCATTAACATCTGTTACATAAGAATTCCATAACCAAGACATGCTAACATTTTGAAAAGATCTATAATATCCTAATAATAGGTTACCATTTTTAAACTTCTTCTTC
>JBMLQZ010000375.1:0-3168 GCA_049241285.1 Chitinophagaceae bacterium
ACTGTGAAATCAAACTTTAATTGTATAAATGTTGGCGGTGTTGTGTTTGTCGGAAATAGATTTCTATACAAATACGTACTAGCTACCCCATTTTTAACAATGCGTAATTGCCCATTTGTAATACTAGGTGTAATATTTGAATTATTTGCAGTGGCTGTAAATTGAGATGCATTGGGAGAATTGCTGAAATAATTAGATAAAACAGTAGAACCATTAAAATTCTGACTGAAAATTTGTGCTTTTAAAGCACCAAAATGTAGCATAGCTACAAATACTGTGAGTAAAAATTTCTTCATAATTTGCATTTAAGCAATTGGGCGTTTAATTAGCAATTCGTATTGTTGAATTTCTATGTTTCTGGTTAATTAAGCATTATTTCCAGAACATGGAATTTACAAGGCTGCACAATGTACTGAAACTCAATATACTTACTGTCATGTACTATGCTGAATATTCTATTGTTTTTTACTAGAAAATCTTCTTTATAAAAATACTTGAGTATTCATTGTTTATTTTAAAATAATTAATGGTTTATAACTGCTATTGCATGTAGTTAGAGTGCTTGATACAAAAAAAGAGCAGACAAATGCTGCTCTTTTTTATTTAAAAATTTATTGGTATTTAGTTTTTTCTAAAAGCCCATTTCCACATTTCTTTCCAAGTAACTTTTTTTCCATACATTAAAATACCTACTCTGTAAATTTTACCACTTAACCAAGTTGTACATATAAACCCACCAATTAATAATAACATGCTTAAGCCTAATTCCCAATAAGGTACGGTATTTGGCACTCCAAAAGGAATACGAGCCATCATTACAATAGGAGAAGTAAGCGGAAATAAACTTCCAAAAACAGCTAATCCACTAGTAGGGTCATTTACCGCTTTTGTCATAATTACTATGGCAAAAATAATAGGCATTGTTACTGGTAATAATAAACTTTGTGCATCTTGAGGATCTTCGTTTACAGCACTACCAACAGCTGCAAATAAAGAAGAATATAATAAGTATCCACCTATAAAGTAAAAAATAAAACAAGCAGCAATCAATGGAAAATTAACATCTGATAGTCCGTTCATAAAACTATTCATAGCACCACTGCTTTTTACGGCTTGAACAGCTTGTGTTGTTCCTGGTTGTATCATTTCGGTTGTTTCATTCATGCCAGGAATTAACATGAATAATAGAATTCTTAAAAATACAGTTAAGGTAATCCAAATTAAAAACTGTACTAAACCAACAGCACCTATACCTGTAATTTTACCCATCATTAATTGAAAAGGTTTAACGCTGCTAATAATTACTTCTGCAATTCTATTGGTTTTTTCTTCCATTACACCACGCATTACCATTGAGCCATAAATGAATAGAATGATATAAATTAAAAATCCAGATGCATAGCCTACTCCAAAACTGATACCTGCTTTGGCATCACCTTCAACTTTTCCTTCTAGGGTTGCAAAACTTACATTATTACCTTTTTGTAAACTGTCTAAAGTGTTTTTAGAAATGTTTAAAGAACTTATTAAACGTTGTTCTTCTAAAGCATTATTAATGCGTCTTTCAATTTTTTCTCTAGTTAATAAGCCAATGGTTTTACCCGATACAATAGAAATATCTTTTGCATTCGAAACTTTAAAAGTATCTGGTATCAATACAAAGCCATTATACACTTTGTCTTTTAGTTTTTTTCTTAACGATGCGTCTGTTTCTCCTTTTACAAATTCAAATAATAAATCGTCTTTGCTTTCAATTTTACCTCCAAATACGTTGGCATTATCTGCTATGGCAATTTTAATTTCATCAGATGACTTTACAGAAAAATATATGATGGCTCCATAAATACCGAAAATAATTACCGGCAATAAAATGGTAGTTAGTAAAAATGTTTTCTTTTGAACTCTGCTTAAAAACTCACGTTTTGCAACAATCCATATCTTATTCATAAAAAATAATTGTAGTGTTTGAGATTAATGAACGGGTTGAAATGCTCTGGTTACTGATTTTGTTCCTTCTACTAAATCAATAAAAATATCATTTAATGAAGGCAATATTTCATTGAAAGATTCAATAGTAATATTGTTTTGAATAAAGTGTTGTAACACATCGTTACTTCTAAAACCATCATTAATTTTTACCGTTAGTTTGTTTTCTTTGTTTTCAAGAATGCTAAAAGCATTGTTTTCAGTATTAGTAATGCTTTCAGCCAGCTGAATACTAAATTTATTCTCTTTAAATTGTTGCTTTACACTTTGTACTGTGCCATCTAAAATTTTTTGTCCCAGATTTACTAGCACAATATGCTTACAAATTTCTTCAACTTGTTCCATTCTATGTGTGCTAAAAATAATGGTGCAGCCTCTTTGTGCTAATCCATAAATTTCATCTTTAATTAAATTAGCATTAACAGGGTCTAATCCACTAAATGGCTCATCTAGAATAATCAATTTGGGTTCGTGTAAAACTGTAGTTACAAACTGCAATTTTTGGCTCATTCCTTTGCTTAAATCTTCTACCTTTTTATTCCACCAACTTTGCATTTCTAATTTCTCAAACCAATATTTAATTTTTTGCATTGCCTCGCTTTTGCTCAATCCTTTTAACTGAGCTAAATACAAAGCTTGCTCACCAATTTTCATTTTTTTATACAAGCCTCTTTCTTCTGGCATGTAACCAATCTTAATTATATCTTCTTGTGGATTAAATTTTTTTCCATCAAAAATAATATCGCCACTATCAGGATAAAATATACCTGTAATCATTCTAAGCAAGGTTGTTTTACCTGCACCATTTGGTCCTAATAATCCAAATATGCTTCCTTGTTCTATATTGAAACTAATATCATCCACCGCTTTTTGTGTAGCATAATGCTTTTTTAGGTGATGTAATTCTAAAATTGAAGACATAGTATTTAGTTTAATTAGCGAATATAAGTGTAAAAAAAGCGTAACCTTTTTTTACTACAACTGTTAGCTAACAATATGTATCAGGCTTAACGTAAATATTACATTCGAAACAATTTTTTTTACCCTAAAATTGCATTTGATACGTTATTTATGAAGAAGAATTGTTATTTAATGAGAAATTTTTTATTGGTTTTATTATTGATTACTTGCGGTAGTTGGGGGTTTTTAGTACATCGTACAACACAACAATTATCAATTTAT
>JBMLQZ010000376.1:0-2943 GCA_049241285.1 Chitinophagaceae bacterium
AATAGCTATAGCACCAAACATGTGTACTGTTATCATACCAGGCTTTAATTCAGAGAAAGCGGAATTTTCTCTATCGTATACCATACTACCTTTTAAATCGGCTCCTCTTTCTAAAAAATAAATTCCAATTCTATTTCCGGTATAAATAATGGAAGATGTGTAAATGCCTTTGTATTCTAAATAATCAATTAAATGTTTACTCATAAAGTTATCTGGCAAGGCTGTACAATATTTTACAGGAATATTCCATCCTGCTAAAGCTGTAGCAACGTTTGCTTCTGCTCCACCCATATACAACATCATTGGATGCTTTTCTGAAAGGGAGTCTTCAATGGCTGCAGGAGAAATTCTCAAAAGCAATTCTCCAAAACAAAGTACTTTTTTCTTATGCATAGTAGAAGAATAAAGTTATTGAAAATTAGCAATTAAAAAGCCTCGTTCTTTTTTTGAACGAGGCTTTATTAAAACTACAAAATATGTCGTGTACTTAAAAACTGACTTCTATGTTCATTTACTATTGTGTTAATGAGTGCTTTATTTTCATCGTTCATTTTTGCAGCAACTAATGTTCTAATTGAAAAAGAACGTAATGCATCTATTACAGATAAAGTTCCTTCTGCACTGTCTTTCCTTCCAGTAAATGGAAAAACATCTGGCCCTCTTTGGCATTGACAATTAATATTTACCCTACTTACTTGATTAGTTAAAGGATCAATAAGTTTTGCCAGTTCTTCAGCATCATTGCTAAATAAACTTACTTGTTGACCATGTGGAGATTCTACAATATAATCTATTGGTTCTTCTAAATCATCGAAAGGAACAACCGGAATTAATGGGCCAAATTGTTCTTCTCTATATAATTTCATGTTTTTATTTACTGGATACAAAATGGCTGGATATACAAAAGATTCTACCGAAACACCTCCATTTTCATTCACTACTTTTGCACCATTGGCTATTGCGTCATTAATGCATTCTCTTAAATAAGCCGGCTTATTTGGCTCAGGAAGTGGAGTAATAGCTACATTTTTATCCCATGGCATTCCTATTTTTAATGCACTTACTTCTTTTTCTAATTTCTCTAAAAATGCATTTGCAATTGACTTATGAACGAAAATTATTTTCAATGCAGTACAACGTTGTCCATTAAATGATAATGACCCTAATACAGTTTCTTTTACTGCTGAATCTAGATTTGCATTAGCGGTAATTATAGCTGCATTTTTTGCATCTAACCCTAATATTGCTCTTAACCTATTTACTTTTGGATGTTGCTTTTTTAATTCATTGGCAACTTTACTACTTCCTATTAGGGTAAGTACATTGATTTTTCCTGTATGCATTATTGGTCCAATAATATTTACACCTCTACCATAAATAGTATTTACAACACCTTTAGGAAAACAAGTTTGAAATGCTTTTAGTAATGGATAATGTAAAAGAGTGCCATGCTTTGGCGGCTTAAACAAAATAGTATTACCCATAATTAATGCAGGAATTAATGTTGTAAAGGTTTCAT
Organism: Chitinophagaceae bacterium; assembly: GCA_049241285.1. Taxonomy (GTDB): domain Bacteria; phylum Bacteroidota; class Bacteroidia; order Chitinophagales; family Chitinophagaceae; genus Parasediminibacterium. Next base: position 1,520 of record JBMLQZ010000376.1, read on the forward strand.
TCAACGGATAATTAAATGGCCCCATACATAAAACAACACCCAATGGAGAACGACGAACTTGTGCTATAATTCCTTGTTCGAATTGAAAACGAGAAGATTCTCTATCAATATCTTTTAATGCATCAATTGTAGCATAAATGTATTCTACAGTTCTGTCGAACTCTTTTACTGAATCGGGATACGATTTTCCGATTTCCCACATCAATAATTTTACTACTTGATCTTTTTGCTTTTTCATTTCCACAATAAATCTTTCTACACAAGCAATTCTATCTGCTAAACTCATAGTTGGCCATTCACCAGCACCATTATTATATGCGGTAACGGCTGCATATAAACTTTCCATGGCTTCTTTATCTGTACAAATTGGATAAGTGCCTATTACCTTACGATGTAGACCATTTGCTGTTTTAATACATATTGGAGAAAGCACTGTATGTGTAGGGCCCTTCCATTGTTTCATTTCTCCATTACTCAAATATTCTTTTTGATGCAATTCTTCATGAAGTGCAAATTCTGTTGGAATGTTTTTCTCATCTAAAAAAAGGGATTCTAATTGTTGTAACATGTTTAATTAATTAAAAAATTGGGTTTTGAAAAAACTTAACAACAATCGTTGATAGTATATATACAATACACGTAATTATAATTTTTTTTAAGGGCAAAGTGGTTTAATATATAGCGTTACAAATCAGTAATAGGTTTGTATTTAGGAACAAGAACTTTCATAATACACCAAGCAATTAAATAAGCTAATGCACAAAAAGTAAACATAATAGTATAGCCTGTTTGTATGTGACCTAAAGATTTGTAATAGTCAAATAAAGCACCACCAGTTTTTGATACCACTACTCCACCTAATCCACCAGCCATACCACCAATTCCAACAATGGATGCTACTGCTTTTTTGGGAAACATATCAGATACTGTAGTGAAGATATTAGCACTCCAAGCTTGGTGAGCCGATGCTCCTATACCTATTAATATTACTGGAATCCAAAAGCTAGTAGCACCTAAAGGTTGAGCAGCAAGAACAACAACTGGAAATAAAGCAATAATTAACATGGCTTTCATTCTACCATCGTAAGGTGAAAGTCCTTTATTGATAAAGTAGGTAGGAAACCAACCACCACCAATACTGCCAATCATAGTCATACTATACAATACGGTTAATGGAAAAGTGATTTCTGTTTTTACCATACCATATTGAGCCTCTAAATATTTGGGTAGCCAAAACAAGAAAAACCACCAAACACCATCTGTCATAAGTTTTCCAAATACAAAAGCCCAAGTTTGTTTGTAGCCTAATAATTTAACCCAAGGAATACTTTCTGTAGATACTTCTTCAACAATTGGTTGCTTTACTTCATCTGCATTAATATACTCAAATTCAGCGGGTGAAAGTCTTTTCTGTTTTTCAGGTT
>JBMLQZ010000377.1:0-3604 GCA_049241285.1 Chitinophagaceae bacterium
AAATTCATCTTTTTCAAAAGTGCTACTTGCTTTAGTGTACATTTCAATAGCCTCTTCTTTTTTACCACTTTCTGCATAAGCATCTGCCAAACAACCATATGCTGTCATTTGAACTTGTTTAGCATCTGTACTAAAATCTTTTAAGTGTTCAATTGCTTTAGCAAAGTTTCCAAGCTTTAAATAGATTACACCTGCATAGTAATGAGCCAAATTAGCGGCTTTTGTACCACCGTAATTGCTAATGATATATAATACACCTTTAGCAGTTCCATCACCATTTAAAACTTTATTTGAACTGTCAATAGCAAAAAACTGCTCGGCTTTGTAAATTAGTTCTGCTGCTTTTTCTTCTTTCGGTAATAAAATAAAGGTTTTATATGCATAAATGCCACCAGCTATTATTACAACAGCTGCAATTGCAATAGTTATTTTTTTTCCAAATTTTTCCCAAATACTTTGCACTTTCAACACAGCACTGTTAGCATCAATTACCTGCTCTGTCACTTTCTGTTCACTCATTTGTTTGTTGTTTTGTTCTTTATTTAATGAAAGTAATTACGTTTCTTTTTTAGTAGTTAGTAAGAAGTAGATTAATCGTAATCGAATGGATATTCAGTATCTAAATAAACATCTTTATATACTTCACTATCATCTGGCCATGGACTTTCCTCAGCAAATTTTACTGATTCTTCTACAACAGCATTTATTCTGGCATCAATAGCATCTATTTCTTCTTGTGTAGCATAATTGTTGGCAAGAATGGTATTTAAAACCTTTTCAATTGGGTCTTGTTGTTTGTACTCATCTACCTCTTCTTTACTACGATATTTTTGAGGATCACTTACAGAATGGCCTTTATAGCGATAAGTCTTCATTTCTAACAATGTTGGACCTTCGCCTTCTCTAGCTCTTTTAACGGCACGTGCAACGCTTTCATGTACTGCTTCTGCGGTCATTCCATCAACTTTATCTGCTGGCATTTCGTAAGCATCTGCCAATTTATAAATATCTACTACGTTACTGGTTCTTTCAACAGAAGTACCCATTGCATAGTTATTATTCTCGCAAATAAAAATTACTGTAACTTCCAAGTCATAGCCATGTTAAATGTTTCATGTAACATACCTTGTCTTGATGCGCCATCTCCAAAATAACAAAGACACACTTTATCGGTTCCTTTATATTTTTCAGCAAATGCTAAACCAGCACCTGTACCTATTTGTGCACCTACAATTCCATGACCACCAAAGAAATAATGTTCTAAACTAAAAAAGTGCATACTACCGCCTTTTCCTTTAGCACAACCAGTTGCTTTTCCGTATAATTCTGCCATACAAGCATTAGGACTAACACCTTTTGCTAATGCTAAACCATGATCTCTATAAGCAGTAATAAATGGATCTTCTTGAACGGTTGCTGTCATACATCCTGCTGCAATGGCTTCTTGTCCTACATAAGCATGGAAAAAACCACGAATTTTCCCAGCCATTTTATACATTTCTTCAGCTTTTAATTCAAACTGACGAATGAGTTGCATTAACTCATACCAATACATGTACGTTTCTTTGGAGAATTTACTTTGCACGTTTTCAAAATTTAGAGGAGCAAATATAGGTGTTATCGCTTAAAATTAGTATCAGTGAATACCGGTCATTTTCTTTTATTCATTTTAACCATATTTTCAATAGCTACTCAATAGTAAAAGAAACTAACATTAATGATTATAATACTTAGATATTTTTCAAAGCATTAATTTTTTCAATTGGGTTTGATGCTTTAAAAACGGTGTTTCCAGCAACAAGTACTGTAGCTCCGGCTTGTACAATTTCTGCAGCATTTGCTAGTGTTACTCCTCCATCAATTTCAATATCTACCTGAAGATTTTTTTCTTTGATGATTTTACTTAATTCGGCAATTTTTTGTAAAGTGTGTGGAATAAATGTTTGCCCGCCAAAACCAGGATTAACACTCATTAAGCATACTAAATCAACTTCATGTAAAATATCTATTATGGAATAAATTGGTGTGTGAGGATTTAGTGCTACTCCTGCTTTCATTCCAAGACTTTTTATTTGTTGAACATTTCTGTGTAAATGTGTGCAAGCCTCTACATGAACGGTTAAAATATCTGCACCAGCTTTTTTAAAAGCTTCAGCATAATTTTCTGGATGATGAATCATTAAATGAACATCAAATATTTTATTTGTTGCGGTTCTTAATTGTTCAATTACAGGAAGTCCAAAACTAATATTTGGTACAAAACTTCCATCCATAACATCTAAATGTAGCCAATCTGCTTTGCTTGCATTCAGCATTTCACATTCATTGGCTAATTGTAAAAAATTTGCTGCTAATAAAGAGGGGGCAACTATAGGCATGTGGTTTAATTTTATTGGGTTAATCTTTTAATAGCTTCTTCTGCTTCAATTAAATTTTTATCTAGGTTTAATGCGTTTTGATATTGATCTATGGCTTGTTTTTTCTGTTTTAATGCTTCGTAGCATTTTGCTTGCCAATAATATCCATCTACATATAAGTTATTAATGGCCGTTACTTTTTTAAAAATTGCTAGTGCTTCATTCCATTTTTTTGTATCAAAAAGCAAATATCCTTTTTCCATGTAAGCATCCATAAAAACATAATTGCTAACAATACTTTGATCGAAAAAATTAACCGCTTGATTAAAATTCCCTGTTCTAGCATAAAATACACCCATAAAAAAAGCGGTGTAACCATCGTAACTTCTGCCTAATCTCATTGCATTTATCTGGTCACAAATGGTAAATACTTCCTTGTTTTTTGTTTCAGCATATAAATTAGCCAACGCTAATAAACACTCTGGTGAAACATAAATTTTAGCTGCTTGCTGATAATGTTTAATGGCTTTTGCAGTATCACCTGCATGTTCAAAAACTTGGGCTTTTTTAAACCATAAAGCGTAATTTCCCTTATCAAATTGAATGAGTGAATCTAGTTGGTCTTGTGCCAATTTGTAGGCTCCAATACTATCGTAAGCATTAATAAGATTAAATCTTAATCCAACACTATCTGGTTTAGCTTCAACACTTTTTGCTAATGATTCTATATGATTTGGGATGGAAACTCCTGTTTTAGGATCTTTCTTCTGTTCGTTATTACAAGCAATTAAAGCTATTGCAACAATTGTAAAAACACTTTTTTTCATTCCGCAAAAATAATGGCATATTTCACTAAAGTATTTTTTTACCAATTATACCTACCATTACTTTTTCAAATTAGTATGTATTTTGCACCCCTTTAGTTTTTAATCATTAATTTATATGAAGCATTTATTTACTACATTTTGTTTTTTGGGAGTTTTATTGATAGTTAAAGGTCAGCATACTGTTACTGAAACAAAAGACTCAATATTATATAGTGCAGAAAAGCATTTTAAAAACATTCAACAGTTAACATTTGGTGGCGATAATGCAGAAGCTTATTGGAGTTTTGATGGAAAACAACTTGTTTTTCAACGTACAAATAGTAAAGATGGTATTGCATGTGATCAAATTTTTATAGGAAAAGTGCCTCAAAAATTGGGTGATAAGTTTGAATATAAAATGATTAGTACAGGAAAAGGAAG
>JBMLQZ010000378.1:0-5397 GCA_049241285.1 Chitinophagaceae bacterium
TGTTATCCATTTTGCAAAAGCCTTATGAGCAACAAATGATTGATGAAAAATTTATCACAAGCCCTAGTAATTTTGATGTTACTTACAAAACTTTTTGTGGCACATAATCTGTAAAATTTAATATCTTTTTATTACGATAAAATTTTGTTTCTTGCAATCAAGCAGCCACCCATAACACCTGCTTTATCGCCAAGTTTCGATAGTTTAAATTGTGTATCGCTGTTTACAAGGCTTAAAGAATATTTGTTTAAAGATGTTCTTGCAGGCAAACGCATATAATCACCAGTTTTAGCAATTGGTCCACCAAGAATTACTAATTCTGGATTTAATAAGTTTATTAATACGGCAAGTGCCCTTCCTAGTTTTTCACTAAATTCAGAAAGTAATTCAATTACCAGCATATCTTCATTTTGAGCGGCAATAACTAAATCTTCTAACTTAATATCGCCAGCATTTTTTCCTTTTTTCACTAAATTAGAAGAGTAACCTTTATCTATTTTTTCTTGAAACATTCGTAGCAACGCAATGCCAGAAACCTCAGTTTCTAAGCAGCCTTTTTTGCCACATTGACAAATAATTTCGTTATTGAAAAAAGGCATATGACCAAATTCTCCACTAAAGCCAGATTTTCCATAATACACTTTTCCATCTATTAAAACACCTAATCCTGTTCCATAATCTAAGTTTACAAACAGTACATTTTTTTCATTATTTACTACACCACTACAAAACTCACCATATGCCATAGCTCTAGAATCATTCTCTAGAAAAGTTCTTATACCTAATTCTCTTTCTATTGTTTCGCTTAGTGGTTCTTCATGAAAATGAAAAAAACTATAACTGTAACCGGTTATATTGTTAATTCGGCCAGATAAGTTGATACCTATTCCAAGAATTTTATCTTTTGGAAGTTTTTCTTCCTTTATAAAATCTTTAATACAGCTAATTAAACTAGTTAATGATTGTGGTGTGTTTTGTAAGCTATAAGGAATATGTTCTTTTATTTTAACCAAATGCTTTTTAAAATCTAGTAAGCCAATATTGATAGAATATTTTTTTACATCAACACCTAAAAAGTAGCCAGCATCGCTTACTAAACCGTAAATATTAGCCCTTCTTCCGCCTGTTGAATTAATTTTTCCTTCATCTCTTAATAAACCATCTTCAATTAACTCATTTACTAGGCTTGTAATTTTTGGGGTGCTTATAGCCAATTCTTTGGCTAGTTCTGCAATTGTGGTATCTCCATTTGTATCTACTTGATTAATAATGGCTTTTTTAAGTGCTTTATTTTTATAAGCAACACCGCTACTAATACCTTCTTCTGAAAAAACTTCAAATAGTTGTTGTGCAGTAATCATGTTGCTAAGGTATTAACATTTAAATACCATAACTAATTACAATGATTGAATTTATTTAGCTAATAAATAAATTTTTTTAAAAAGTATTGTTAAGTTAAAAAAAATAAATAATATTGTTAATTAACTTTTGAAATTATAATAATTACATATGGTTGACATGAATACGATTGCTACCGAACCAATGCCGGTGAAGACTTCTAATTTATTAGCTTCTTATGCCGATACTTACAAAAACGAGCTGCTTCACAACATTCTTCCTTTTTGGCTAAATAATAGCAGAGATATCGTAAATGGTGGTTTTTTTACCAGTTTAACTAGAGAAGGTAAAGTATTTGATACTGATAAGTTTATGTGGTTACAAGGTAGAGAGGTTTGGTGTTTTAGTTATATGTATAGCCATTTGCAACAAAATGAGGCTTGGCTAGAAATGGCAAAACAAGGAGCCGAGTTTATGGAAAAATATGGTAGAGATAGTGAAGGGAATTGGTATTTTTCTTTAACGGCAGAAGGTAAACCACTTGTGCAACCGTACAATATTTTTAGTGATTGCTTTGCCACAATGGCATTTGCAGCTTTAGATAAGGCTAGCCCAAATGATCAATATAAAAAAATTGCTGTAGATACTTTTCAGAATATTATTAAACGCCAACATAATTGGAAAGGACAGTATAGTAAAGCATATCCTGGCACAAGGCAATTGAAAAACTTTTCGTTGCCAATGATTCTTTGCAATCTATCTCTAGAATTAGAACACATTATTGGTAAAGAACAAGTTGACGGTTTTATACCTACAGTTATTCATGAAGTAATGGATGTTTTTTATGAACCAAACTCAGGTTTAATCTTAGAAAATGTGGCACTTGATGGTTCTTTTTCTGACACTTATGAAGGTAGATTAATTAATCCAGGTCATACAATTGAGGCAATGTGGTTTGTTATGGATTTAGCTAAAAGAAATAACAATACTGATTTAATACAAAAGGCAGCAACCATTATGTTAAACGCCTTAGAATTTGGATGGGATAAAGAACATGGTGGCATATTTTATTTCTTAGATATTAAAGGGCATCCTGTACAACAATTAGAATGGGATCAGAAACTATGGTGGGTACATGTAGAAGCATTAGTAGCACTAGCAAAAGCCTATACTTTAACAGGTGAAGCTGTATATGCAAAATGGTTTACAAAAGTTCATGAATATACATGGAGTCATTTTAAAGATCATGAATATGGTGAATGGTTTGGCTATTTAAATAGAAGAGGCGAAGTGTTATTATCATTAAAAGGTGGTAAATGGAAAGGATGTTTTCATATACCAAGATCATTGTATCAAGTTTGGAATACCCTAAAATAATTATGAAGCGTTACACATTACTTATTATCATTTTACTTTTTTCTGCTAATGTAATACAAGCACAGAAAGTATTGTATACTGATGTTTTGGTTGTTGGAGGTGGAACTGGAGGAACAGCAGCCGGGCTTCAATCTGCAAGGTTAGGAGCATCTACAATTATTGTAGAAACATCTCCTTGGTTAGGTGGAATGCTTTCTGCAGCAGGTGTAACTGCAACAGATGGCAATCATAACTTACCTTCTGGAATTTGGAATGAGTTTAGAGAAGCACTGTATAAGATTTATGGTGGTCCCAATAAAGTATTTACTGGCTGGGTAAGTAATACACAATTTGAACCACATAAAGCTGATAGTATATTTAAAAGTTGGGCTAAGGCTGAAAAAAAACTACAAGTTTTTTATGAATACCAGTTTACTAAAACCATCTCAAAAGGCAATAAATTAGTAGCTGTAACATTTAGCCATGTAACAAATAAACAACAGCTAACTATTTATGCTAAACAAATAATAGATGCTACAGATTTAGGCGATGTAATGGCAAGTGCAGATGCCAAATTTGATATTGGAATGGAAAGTGATGCTATTTCAGGAGAAAAAATGGGCATTACACAGTCTACCGATATTGTACAAGATCTTACGTATGCTGCTATTTTAAAAGACTATGGAAAAGGAGCAGATAAAACAATACCTAAACCTGCTAATTATTCTCCCAGCGAATTTGATGGTGCTTGTACCGATTATTACATTGATAAAACAAAGAAAGCACCAACAGTAAATGCTCAAAAAATGTTGGAGTATGGTAAACTTCCTAACAACAAATACATGATTAATTGGCCAGGAAATGGTAATGATTATTATGTAAATAATATTCTAATGACCCAATCTCAAAGAGATAGTGTATTAGAATTAGCTAAGCAGCAAACCTTACGATTTGTATATTTTATTCAACATCAATTAGGGTATAAAAACTTAGGTTTTGCAGATGATGAATTTGATACAAAAGATAAATTTCCGTACATACCATATTATAGAGAAAGTAGAAGATTGAAAGGTTTGGTAAGGGTTAACATCAACCATATTTTGCAACCTTTTAATTTTGATTTATATAAAACAGGTATTGCAGTTGGTGATTATCCGATAGATCATCATCACAAAAAAAATCCCCATGCACCACAACATTTAGAATTTGCTCCAGTGCCTTCTTTTAATGTTCCGTTAGGTGCATTAATTCCACAAAATATTCAAGGATTAATTGTTGCTGAAAAAAATATTAGTGTTAGCAATGTAGTAAATGGAACTACCAGATTGCAACCATGTGTATTACTGATTGGACAAGCTGCTGGTAGTTTAGCAGCATTAGCTGTAAAGCAACAAGCATCTGCAGCAAAAGTGCCCGTAAGAAAAGTGCAGCAAGCATTATTAAACTCAAAGGCAATGATAATGCCTTATATAGATGCTGGTATTCAACATCCACAATTTAAAGCCATACAACGTGTTGGTGCAACTGGTATTTTAAAGGGCGAAGGAAAGCCTTACAAATGGGCAAATCAAACTTGGTTTTATCCTGATAGTACTATTCACGAAACAGAATTTTTTGCAGGTATTCAATCTTTTAATGCTGCATACTTGCGTAATGAGAAATTGTTACCACAACAATTAACTACTGATAGAGCTATTTATTTAATTGAAAAAATACTCAGAAATAGTAAAACAAGTATTCATAAAAATGCTGCTAATAAAACCAATTATGCAGAACAAATGAAAACCACTTTACTAAACGAAAAAGTGTATACACCCATCATTACACGTAAAGCACTTGCATTGTTAATAGATACTTATATCAACCCCTTTTTCTTACAAAGCATTCAACACAATGGCAAATTTTTTACCACACTTTAAAACAAAACTTGACGTATGAAAAAAACAAAATTGTTATTTCTATTATTAGCCTGCTTTTTTTGTTTAGAGCAGCTGCTGGCACAAACAGCAAGGCTAACGGGAAAGGTAGTAGATGCTGCTACTAATGAGCCTTTATCTGGTGTAACTATTATTGTTAAAGCAACCAAAAAAGGTGTTAGCACCAATGCTGATGGGTCTTTTAGTTTAAATATACAAGAAGGAGAAACTATTGAAGTTTCTTATATTGGGTATTCAACTATTACCACAAAAGCTTCAAGAGATGCCGTTATAAAACTTACTGCTTTGGCAGGAAATAATTTACAAGATGTTGTAGTAGTTGGTTATGGAACTCAGAAGAGAAATAAGGTTACTGCTGCTATAACAACAATAAAAGGTGATCAATTAATTGCAAGACCAAGCTCTAATACAAGTATGGCATTACAAGGTTTTGTTGCTGGTTTAACTGTTAGACAAGGTTCTGGTCAGCCAGGAGCTGATGGAGGACAATTAAATATCAGGGGTATTGGTTCTATTAATGCAAGCAGTGCACCTTTAATAATTGTTGATGGAGTTGAGGGTGTTAGTTTAAATGATGTAGATCCTAACGTAATTGAAAGTATTTCGGTATTAAAAGATGCTGCTTCTACAGCTGTTTATGGAGTACGTGCAACAAATGGTGTGATACTTATTAAAACCAAAAGAGGCGTTAGTGGTAAATCATCTATGGCATTTAATAGTTTCGTAAGCCAACAAGATCCTACAAATATGCCTGTAACGTTATCGC
>JBMLQZ010000379.1:0-5393 GCA_049241285.1 Chitinophagaceae bacterium
AATTGAAATTAAACCAATACCTCCAGCAATTAAAGAAATGGCATGTGTAGCTCTACGACCAATAAATCTTGCAATTGTTGGTAAAAGCAAAGCATATAACATAGCCACAAAATTGTACACACCAAAAGCTGTTCCTACTTTGTTTCCAGCCTCATTATAAGTTACTGATTTACTATATTCACCAGATAAGCCATATACATGTGTTGCAACAGCATCTGTGGTAAAAACCCACATACTAAACAAGGCAAACCACGAGAAAAATTGCACCAACCCTAATTGACGCATTGTTTTAGGCATTTTAAAAAAGTCTTGTACAATTTCGCTGAGGCCTGCTTTTTCTGCTGCTTCATTTTTGCCGTGATATAATTCATACTCTTTAGGAGGATATTCTTTTGAAAAGAAAATAGTAATTAAAATAGCAATCATAAATACAACTGCACCAATATAAAATGCATACTTAATATTATCGGCAACACCATCTTTACCTGCATCTAAACTAAATCCATAATTACTTAATATTTCTGGTAAAGCAGACCCCACAACAGCACCTAAACCAATTAAAAAAGTTTGAATAGAAAAACCCATTGTACGTTGACTGTCTGGTAAATTATCAGCTACCAAGGCTCTGAATGGTTCCATTGCCACATTAAACGAAGCATCCATTATCATAACCATACCTGCTCCTATCCATAAGGCTGGAATTATCCCTGCTAAAGAACCTGAATTGGGTAAAAACACCAAGGCAATAGAAGATAAAATTGCACCTGTAAGAAAGTAAGGTTTTCTTCTTCCTAATTTATTCCAAGTTTTATCGCTGTAATGACCAATTAATGGCTGAACAATCATTCCAACAAGTGGTGCAACAATCCAGAACATGGGTAATTGCTCAACATCAGCACCATAAGATCGCAATATTCTACTGGTATTTCCATTTTGTAATGCAAACCCAAATTGAATACCAAGAAACCCAAAACTCATGGTGAAAATTTGTGCAACTGACAGCTTAGGTTTTGGAGTTGCAGAACTAGAAGAAATACTAGAAGAGGTAGCAGCCATAGCAATCGATAATATTTTAAATGTGTATTTTATACACGTTACAAAAATAGAAGAAAAAAACATCCGACAAAGGATGTTTTTAAAAAGATATTAAATTACAAATCCATCAGGAAGAATAGCACCTTTTTTTACAACCACTATTCCTTCTTTAATAGTATATAAAGGATGATCTGTATTTTCTAAATGTTTACCACCATTAATTCGAACATCATTACCAATTCTACAATTTTTATCAATAATTGCATCTTTAATATAACAACGTTCTCCTATTCCAATTTTGGGAATTCCTTTTTGCACATTTTCCTGCATTACTTCAAGTGTTTCATAGTAATCGTTACCCATGATATAGCTACTAACTACTGTTGTACCATATCCAATTCTTGAACGAATACCAACAACACAATAATCTAAACGGCTAGCATTAATAATAGAGCCTTCTGCTATCAATGTTTTCTCAAGTGTAGTTCCACTAATTTTTGCAGGTGGCAACATTCTAGCCCTTGTGTACACTACGTTACTATTATCGAATAAATTAAAAAGTGGTATTTCTTGGCTTAAAGCAAGATTTGCTTCGTAAAATGATGCAATGTTTCCAATATCAGTCCAATAACCATCATATTGATAACTGGCTACTTTATAATTTTCAATTGCGTCAGGAATAATTTCCTTTCCGAAATCTGTAGCGTTTGGATGATGATCTTTCAACAATCCATTCAATACTGATTTATTGAATATATAAATACCCATTGAAGCTAAGTAATGACGGCCTTGTTGTTGCATTTCGCTACCAGTATCACTCACCCACTCACTAAGTACATCAAACTTTGGTTTTTCAATAAATGAAGCAATATTGTTGTTTTCATCTTTTTTAAGTATCCCAAATTCAGTTGCATCATTTGCATGAACAGGAATTGTTGCAATAGAAATATCTGCACCTTTTTGTTTATGTGCAGCAATCATTTCTAAAAAGTCCATCTGATACAATTGATCACCACTTAGTATTAAAATGTACTCATAATCTAAGTTAGAAATATGTCTGAGAGATTGCCTTACAGCATCGGCAGTTCCTTGAAACCACCCTGGATTATCTGGAGTTTGTTCTGCAGCAAGAATATCAACAAAACCTGTACTAAATGCACTAAAGTGATAAGTGTTTTTGATATGCTTATTTAATGAAGCAGAATTGAATTGAGTAAGCACAAACATTCTGTTAATACCACTATTCATACAATTGCTAATGGGAATATCTACTAAACGATATTTACCAGCAACAGGAACAGCGGGTTTTGAACGGGCAGCTGTGAGTGGATATAAACGGCTTCCGGCGCCGCCACCAAGAATAACTGCAATTACAGATTTACCTAAAGGTGTCATATGATAGAGGGTTATAATTTTGGGCCAATATTAGCAAGCATATTATAAAAGCGTAAGTTAAGCGTAATGCCAATATAACTATCTTTTTTTTTATAAAATTTTAAAAATGATTATTTAACAACTTATTTTAAACTCATGTAAACCTCTTTATACTGTTCTATTACTTTCTCCCAACTATGGTCTATTTGCATCATAAATTTTCGCATCCACTCCATGTGTTTTTTATCTTCATAAACACTGATTGCTCTGTAAACAGCATGAGCAACTTCCCCTTCTGAAGCATGAACAAAACGAATTCCAAAACCTTCCGAATCGCCCATATCTACGACGGTATCTTGAAGGCCACCAGTACTTCTTACCATAGGAACTGTTCCATAACGTAAAGCATATAGTTGGTTTAATCCACAAGGTTCTACCCTACTTGGCATTAATAGAAAATCTGCTGCTGCATATAATCTATGACTTAATGCTTCATTGTAACCAATAACAGCATGATACTGACCTGGATACATGGGTTGAATACTCGCTAATTCATGTTCTATATCTTTTTCACCGCTTCCTAATACAAAATAGCAAGCCTTATTTGCTTGATGAAACAAAACATTTTTGAAAAGACCTGGTAAAATATCTGCCGCTTTTTCACCTACCAATCTTCCTATAAAAACAAAAAGTGGTTTTTTAGGGTCTAAGCCAAACTCTTCACAAATAGATTGCTTGTTTTTCTTTTTACCAGCTGTAACGCCTTTAACACTGTATTTATTGGGTAAATATGGATCGGTTTGAGGATTCCATACTTCATTATCTATTCCATTTAAAATACCTAAACATTTTCCTTTTTCGTACTCAAATAAATCTTCTAAACCATTACTACTAGTTCTTAATTCATTCATATAGCTTTGGCTAACTGTGGTAACCTTCCAAGCACATTTAATGGCACTAGCTAATGGATTGATGCTATTCTTCCAATCTAAATCTCCCCATTTATACATATCCCAAGATGGCAAATAATTGCTTTTATTCCAGCTCATCCAACCTTGATATTGAGCATTATGAATTGTGAGCACCGTAGGTATGTAAGCTATGTGTCTGTATGCGTAACAATTCTTTATCATAAATGGAATAAAGCCTGCATGATAATCGTGACAATGAATTACATCTGGTTTATGTTGCCACTTACTAATCCATTCTACTACTGCTATTTGAAAAGCAATAAAGCGTTCTGCATCATCATTATATCCATAAATCTTTTCTCTATCTAATAATCCATTAATATCTACTAAATACAAATCATATCCTAACTTATTGGTTTTCTCTTTTATAATGGTATAGGTAAAAATTTGATTGCCTAAGTATGCATTACCTTTTGCATCAACCACAAATTCGTTTTCGTTTAAAAACTTGGTTCTGTACATAGGCATTACCACTTTGGCAAAGTCACCTGCTTTACATTGATATTTGGGCAAAGCACCTACAACATCGCCTAACCCACCTGCTTTTGCAACGGGATAACATTCAGCACTTACATGTATTATTTCCATTTATTATTATTGTTTTTAGGTGGTACAAATTAGTGGTTAATTCAATTTTTTACAAATTCTTTCGAAAAAAATATTTTTAGAATAAAACCACTTACTTTGTCGTATACATCAAACAAAAGTATTGCATATGAATCAAAAAACTAACTGGGCTCAATTTATCCCCTTAGCGTCTGTTTTTTTCTTTTGGGGTTTTGTTGCAGCAAGTAACGATATATTAATTCCAGTATTCAAAGAAGCATTTAATTTAACCCAAGGTCAAAGTCAACTAGTATCTGTAGCTTTTTATGTTGCCTATACAGTTGGTTCACTTATTTATATGGGTATTTCTCTAGTATTAAAAGAAGATTTAGTAAATAAAATTGGCTATAAAAATGGTTTAGCTAGTGGATTAACATTGTCTGCAATTGGAACATTATTATTTATACCTGCCGCCAATACAGGTTCGTTTCCATTAATGCTAGCAGGTTTATTTACAGTTGCATTGGGTTTTTCTTTACAGCAAACCGTTGCCAATCCATTAGCAATTGCATTGGGTCCAATAACAACGGGATCTCAACGCTTAACAATGGCTGGTGGTATTAATAATTTTGGTACAACTATAGGTCCATTAATTGTAAGTTTTGCCATTTTTGGAAGTGCTACTTCTGGTAATACTACAATGAGTATTGAAAGTGTAAAAATTCCTTACTTAGTTTTAGGTGCTGCTTTTTTGTTAGTAGCTGTTTTACTAAAATTTTCTTCTTTACCAAATAAACCAGAAATTGTTGTACAAGATGCCTCTACAGCTATTAATAATAAAACAACGGCTTTACAATTTCCTCAATTAGTTTTAGGGATGATTGGCATTTTTGTTTATGTAGGTGTTGAAGTTGCTACTGCTAGTAATTTACCTGCTTACATGGAGAAGAATTTAGGTTTTGCAACAAAAGATATTGCCCCTTACATTTCTTTATATTGGGCTAGCTTAATGATAGGTAGATGGACTGGTTCTGTAGAAGCTTTTACAGATGATATGAATAAGCAAAAAATATTTAGATTTATTGCACCCTATTTAGCTTTTGGGGTTTTCTTATTAGTAAATGCTATTGCTAAACATAACTTACAGCCTTTTTATGTGTATGCTTTTGTGATATTAGTTTTAGTTGCTGCAGATATGACAAGTAAAGGAAATCCTGCAACTATGCTATTGATTTTTTCTACACTTGGTATAATAGCTCTTATAATAGGTATGGCAACAACAGGTATGGTTAGTGTGTATGCGTTTACTTCTGTAGGTTTATTTTGTAGCACACTTTGGCCTTGCATTTTTACTTTAGCAATAAGTGGATTAGGAAAGCATACCAGCCAAGGAAGTAGTTTTTTAATAATGATGATTATGGGTGGTGGAATTATCAGTTGGTTACAAGGAATGATAGCGGACGCTAC
>JBMLQZ010000380.1:0-1236 GCA_049241285.1 Chitinophagaceae bacterium
AACAGCTTAGAAGACCAAGCAAGATTTCCTGTTCAAGACCATGTTGAAATGAACTTAGATGTGAAGTTGATGGAAAAAAAAGTACAACAATTTAAAGGATACGAACCTTTGTTCGAAAAAGCTTTTGGCAGTAAAGAAATTAACCTTGAAAAAATATTTAAAGCAATAGCTACATTCGAAAGAACAATAGTTAGCCCTCCTAGTCGTTTCGATTTATTTATTAAAGGGAAAAGTGATATTCTAAAAGATGAAGAAGTATTGGGTTTACATGTTTTTAGAACAAAAGCTCGTTGCATAAATTGCCACAATACACCATTATTTAGCGACAATCAATTTCATAATGATGGACAAACACTTTTTGGTAGTGAAAACGAAGATTTAGGTCAATATCATGTTACAAAAAACACAGCAGATGTGGGTAAATTTAAAACACCATCTTTAAGAGAAGCAGCCAATACAGGCCCATGGATGCATCATGGCAATTTTCCTACTATGAAAGATGTAATATTTTTCTATGATAAAGGCAATCCTGCTCCTATTCAAAAAAAATATATGGGTACAAGAGATTCTTTATTACCAAAAACAGACCCACTTTTACGCAAATTAGATTTAACTCCGAAAGAAGTAGATGGATTGGTAGCGTTTATGCAAGCCATCACCACTATTCCAAGAAGAGTTAATCCACCAGTAGATTTTCCACAATAATTAATTCCCCCTTTTTAATTTAAACTTTAGTCATGAAAAATTTATTACTAGTAATTTCTATGGTCAGTTTTACAACCATTGTTTCTGCTCAATGGAATTCTGATCCAACTGTAAACAATCCTATTTGTACGTTTAGCAATACAACTGCAAAATCGAGTATTGTTTCTGTAACAGACGGAAACAATGGAATGTGGATTGCTTGGGAAGATTCTAGAGATAATGCAACAACTGGTACAGACATTTATTGCCAAAAAATAAACGCTAATGGTTCAATTACTTTTGACAATCAAGGAATATTAGTTTGTAATGCTGCAGGCTCTCAATCTGCATTAAGCATAACAACCGACGGTTCTGGTGGTTGTATTATTTCTTGGACAGATGCTCGTACTACTGCAACTACAAACAATGATGTGTACGCTCAACGTATCAATAGCTCTGGCTCTGCAGTTTGGACAGCCAATGGAGTTGTTGTGAGTAATGGATTAGTAACTGAACTAGGTTCTGTGATAGAACGTATTTCAGCAACAGAAG
>JBMLQZ010000381.1:0-2586 GCA_049241285.1 Chitinophagaceae bacterium
TGTTGTATTTATGTCTTGAAATATACCTTTTGTTGGATTTCATTATTTTTTATGTGTTTTTTTAGCTGTCCATTGTCAAACTATTAAAACTTCATCTAAAGATGCTGTTTTAATAAAGCATTTAGTAGCTAAAATGTATGAATACAATATAGCAATACAAAACTGTGTAAGTTTTGCAGAAAATTTGAAAGGATGTGATGCTTATATTGCTACAGGAAGTAATAATACAAGTAGGTATTTTGAATATTATTTTGGAAAATATCCTAATATCATTCGAAAAAATAGAACTTCAATTGCTATACTAGATGGTTCTGAAACAGAAAATGAATTATCGTTATTAGCAGATGATATTCAGCTGTATTTTGGTTTAGGATGCAGAAATGTTACTAAACTTTATGTGCCTAATGAATATGATTTTGTTCCCTTATTAGCTGCGTTAAAAAAGTATCATCACTTTTTTGAGTTTCACAAATACAAACACAATTACGACTATCAACTAGCATTGCTTATGTTGAGTAATAAGTTTTATATGACAAATGGCTCAATTGTATTGGCTGAAGAAAAGTCTTTCTTTTCACCAGTTAGTCAAATAAATTATGAATATTATCAATTAGAAGAAGAAAATAGTTTGTATCAAGAATTACAAAATAATGCAGCTATACAATGTGTGGTTGGAAAAAAAGGTATTTCATTTGGTAAAGCACAAAAACCGTCATTACAAAATTATGCCGATGGAATAGATACAATGCAATTTCTTACTAGTTTATAGTAAGCATTAAGCTAAAAAAGAAGGCCACTCCGTGGAAACGGAACGGCCTCTAACGATTGCTTGCCATATGAAAAAGAGTTTGTTAATTACCTCGAGCAAGCTTTTACAAAATCAATCTACACGGGTAATTACTCTAATATTTTAGTGCTTTACAGCTGGAGAATCAACTTTAGCAGCTGGAGAATCAACAACAGCAGCTGGAGAATCAACAGCAACAGCTGGAGAATCAACAGCAACAGCTGGAGAATCAGTTTTTACTTCTTCTGTTTTACCAGTACCGCAAGCAGCGAAAGCTCCAAGAGCTAAAACGAATAATAATTTTTTCATTTTGTAGTTTTTTTTTGAGTGAATTTAACTTTAATACCAAAATGAGTATTGAGGTAACCCAAAAAAATAAAAAAAATTAAAAAATATTTTTAGGAAAGCTTTTGGGTTACTTTTAAAGCAGAATTTGTATTAATTATTACATAGTGAAAGCGGAAATTAACGAACAAGCATTACTAAAAGGACTGGCAAATAACGACACTAAGTCCATAGAGGTTATTTACAAAAATAACTTTAATATGGTACAAAACTTCGTTATTAATAATAATGGATCTTACGATGAAGCAAGAGACATTTTTCAGGAAGCAATGATTGCCCTGTATGAAAAAGCACAAAGCGAATCATTTGTTTTAACCTGTAAAATTAACACGTATGTATATTCCATATGCAGGAGGCTCTGGCTTAAACGGCTTCAACAACTGGGAAAATATCATAATCAAATTGACCATCTTGAGGAAACTGTACAAGTGGAAGAGGACCTTGAGATTCATGAGAAACGCAATGCCGATTTTGAGATAATGGAAAGGGCAATGGGAAGTTTAGGAGAACCATGTAAAGGATTATTAGAAGGGTATTATGTCAAAAAGATGGACATGCAAGCATTAGCAAAAGAATTTGGTTATACCAATGCTGATAATGCAAAGAATCAAAAATATAAATGCTTAATGCGTTTAAAAAAATTGTTTTTTGCTCAATATAATATAGGAGAGTAAGTTATGAACCACATGCATGAAGATGTTTTAATGCTGCAAGCTGTTGAAAGATACCTAGACGGCTCTATGCTACCTGCTGAAAAAGAGTATTTTGAGCAGCTAAGAAAAAATACGCCCGAAATTGATCAAATGGTGGTAGAACATTCTATGTTTTTACACCAAATAGATGCTTTTACCAATCGGGTACATTTTAAACATGACTTACATACTGTACATTCTAAGCTTTTGTTAGAAGGTGATATTAATGAAGGTGGAGAAACCAATTTTAAAGGAAAGGTTATTCAATTATACAAGCGTTATAAAAGAGACATTGCTATTGCAGCTTCTGCTGGTGGTGTAATAGCTTTAATCATTAGTGGTATTATTAGCTATTTTACGCCTGTTGTAAACGGTAATAAATTAGAACAGTTAAGTGTAGATATTGCATCTATCAAGAAAAATCAACAAGTACAACGTTCTATTATTAATGAAGTGAAAAGTAAACTTCCTGCTAACGCAAGTTTAATTAGCGGTGGCTCTGGCTTTTTAATTGATGGTAGAGGTTACATTATTACCAATGCTCACGTATTAAAAGGAAATAGTGCTATTGTTGTAAACAATGAAGGGCAAGAATTTAAAGCTGATATTGTAATAATGGATGCAAAGAAGGATTTGGCTTTGTTGAAAATAAACGATGAAGATTTTAAAGTTGTTAAAACTTTGCCTTTTGCTATTGATAAATCTAGTGCTGACTTAGGTGAAGAAATTTTTACGCTTGGTTATCCTCGTGACGATAATACA
>JBMLQZ010000382.1:0-874 GCA_049241285.1 Chitinophagaceae bacterium
ATTGCTTTTGATACCAAAACAAATCAATTAGTTATTGCTTATAACAGTAGTGATATTGATATTATAAAAGGCAACATTATAAAAAATATTAGTGAAATAAAAAACAGTACAATAGTTGGTAATAAAAATATTTTTAGCATTTATTGTAAAGATGGAATTGCTTACGTAGCAACAGGTATTGGTATTGTTTTAATTGATCTAGAAAAATACCAAATAAAAGATACTTGGTACATTGGCTCAAATGCAACACAATTAAGTATTTATGCAATTGCTACAGCCAATAATGCATTTTATGCAGCAACGGAACTAGGCTTAAAAAAAGCTTTGCAAAATAGTAATCTATCAAATCATGCTAATTGGCAAACAATAGCTTTTAATAATTTGCCAGTTCAACAAGTAGCATCAATAGGTAACCAAATTGTAGTATTACAAAATAATTCTGTTTGGATTGAACAAGCTACTGGTTTCAATTTGCTATACACTAAACCTGGATTTAAGATTAATAGTATTGAACGCAGCAATAATCATTTACTTATTTGTGAGCAATCTAACAATAGTGCTAACGTAATTGAAATAAATACAAATGGAGTAATCATTAATACCATTCAATCTGCTAATAACATTGTGCAACCAACATCTGCCATTAACAACAATGCAGTTACTTGGATAGCTGATAACATAAATGGATTATTGGCATTCAGTGCAGGAAAAATAGAGCAGTATTTACCCAATGGTCCAAAAGGAATTTCTACCGGTGAAATGGTTATTAGAGATAATGAAGTGATAGTTGCTGCAGGTAGCCTAAATACTTGGCAAAATACCAATAGCAAAAATGGTGTGAATACTTATGCTAATAATGAATGGAAAAATATTA
>JBMLQZ010000382.1:884-2673 GCA_049241285.1 Chitinophagaceae bacterium
TTGTTTCATTAGCTGTAGACCCTACTGATAATAGTATTTGGGCTGGAAGTTTTGGTGGTGGATTGGTTAATATAGCAAACAAAAACATTCGCATTTTTAAGCAACATAATTCGTCTTTGCAAAATGCAACCGTTTTAGGCAATACGAATAATTGTAATGTTAGTGGTTTAGCTTTCGATCAAAATAAACACTTATGGATAAGTAATTATGGGGCTATAAAAAACTTAAGTGTTCGTAAAAAGGATGGTTCATTTCAATCATTCACCATTCCATTCATACATACAGAAAATGCAGTTGCAGATATTTTAGTAGATGATGCAAATCAAATTTGGATACTAAGTCCAAAAGGCAATGGAATATTTTGTTTTAACTATAATAATACAATTGAAGTACTGTCAGATGATAAATGGCGGCTATATCAAACTGGTCAAAATAGAGGAAATTTACCTAGCAACAATGTACACTGTTTTGCAAAAGATAAAGATGGATTTATTTGGGTTGGAACTGATAGAGGTATTGGTATTATTGATTGTGCAGCAAATGTATTTACTCAAAATTGCGATGCTATTCTTCCAATAATTCAACGAAGTCAATTTGCAGGATATTTATTTCAAGATGAAAATGTACAATCTATTGCTGTCGATGGTGCTAATAGAAAATGGGTTGGTACAAAAAACGGGGTTTGGTTAATCAGTGCTGATGGAAATACCATTATCTACCGATTCTCAAGAGAAAACAGCCCATTATTAAGTAACGATGTGCAAAAGATTGTTATTCATCCAACAACAGGTGAAGTATTTTTTGCAACCACAAAAGGTATATGCAGTTTTAGAAGCACAGCTACAGAAGTTGCTTCTTCTTCCTCAAATGATGTATTGGTTTTTCCTAATCCTATTCCTCCTGATTATAATGGTACTATTGCAATTAGAGGCATTATTAATAATGCTTGGGTAAAAATTGTAGAACCTAATGGCAGATTGGTTTTTGAAACAAAAGCATTAGGTACACAAGCTGTTTGGAATGGTAGAAATTATAAAGGTGAAAAAGTAGCTTCTGGTGTGTATTTGGTGCTAGTAAAAGAAAATAATGGCAATGAAAAGATGGTAACTAAGTTGGTGATTGTTCGCTAATATTTTTCTAGAGATTAATAATTATAAAACTTTCTATCAAAATAAAAACAACACTTTGTAGTATCTCACTATTCCATCACTCAAAAGTGTTATTATAAACTAGTTGTGTATTGAAAAAAAATGAATTTGTTTTTAAAAAACAGTAATTCAATGTTCATAAACTATATACATCTATTTTATTTGTAAGCGATTTTAATAATATTCAACATTTCTTCAAAAAAATAACTTCATCTAAACCACATGTACCATTACATTTGCACAATTTCTACAAAATGAGCATTACATTAAACTCCAACGAATCTGTCTCTTCTTCTAAAAAGAAAATCATTGTTTTAGGTAGTGGACCAAACAGAATTGGTCAAGGTATTGAATTCGATTATTGCTGTGTACATGGTTTATTAGCCATTAAAGAAAGTGGTTATGAAGCTATTATGGTAAACTGTAATCCTGAAACGGTGTCTACTGATTTTGACATGGCAGATAAACTATATTTTGAGCCTGTATATTGGGAACATTTGTGGGAAATTATTGAGCTAGAAAAACCTGAAGGAATTATTGTTCAACTAGGTGGGCAAACTGCTTTGAAATTGGCAAAAAGATTACACCAACGTGGTATTAAAATTATAGGTACTAGTTTCGATAGCATGGATATTGCTGAA
>JBMLQZ010000383.1:0-1636 GCA_049241285.1 Chitinophagaceae bacterium
TTATTCCGAAGCAAAACATGCAGTTGAAGCCGGAAGTGCAAATACAGAACTTTTAACCGCTTGGAATAATGCCCCTAAAATAGGTACGCTTAGATTCATTGTTGATGTTCCAGCTTTGATTATTAATGTATTTATTACTTACTTGGTATTTAAAGGAATTAAAGAAAGCAAGAATTTTAGTAACCTAATGGTAATCTTAAAGATGATTGTGGTGGCTTTGGTTATTCTTGTTGGTGGATATATCATTTTTAAAAATGGACTTACTTTTAATTGGCTTCCTGAAAACAATGATGGTGTAAAGTCGTTTATGCCGAATGGATTTGGTGGTGTAATGATGGCAGTAAGTGGCGTTTTCTTTGCCTATATCGGTTTTGATGCGGTAAGTGTATTAGCAGAAGAAAGTAAAAATCCGCAGAAAGATTTGCCAAGAGGCATGATCTATTCCTTAGTGATTTGTACCGTTGTATATATTCTTTTAACATTGGTTTTAACAGGTGCAGTAAATTATAGAAAGTTTGATGGTGTTGGCGATCCGCTTGCATTTATTTTTGAAAAAGATAATTTAAACGTTTCTTGGATGCAATTTTTTGTATCTATTGCTGCTGTAGTTGCTATGACAAGTGTGTTATTAGTTTTTCAAATGGGACAGCCAAGAATTTGGATGAGTATGAGTCGTGATGGCTTATTACCACCCATTTTTCAAAAGATACATCCAGTGCATAAAACCCCTTCTTTTTCTACCATTATTACTGGTTTAGTAGTAGGTATACCAATTATTTTTACAGATAAAACTTTTGTTTTAGACTTTACAAGTATTGCAACACTATTTGCCTTCGTTTTGGTTTGTGGTGGTGTGTTATTAATTCCAAAAAGAGCTAAAGAAACGGGTAAATTCAATATTCCTTTTATCAATGGAAAATTTGTTTTTCCTGCTATTGTGTTGGCAAGTTTATTCATTGTTTATCAAGTAAATCCAGCATATTTTCAAGAACTATTTCAACTAAATTTAACACCATCAGAGGTAGATTCTGCAATTGCTGGTATTGATGATAATAATACTACCTTAATACAATTGGCTGTTGATAATGCCACATTAGCTAAGCAAACTTTGCATATATCAACTATTATTTTTTGGATACTTTGTATTGTTTTATCAGTAATTAGTTTTATTAAAGCTTACTCGTTAATTCCCTTGCTTGGCTTAACAACATGTATGTATTTGTTAACTGGAATGACTGCAAAAAATTGGGCTTGGTTTGCTAGTTGGTTAGTACTTGGGTTAATTATTTACTTTTTGTACGGTTACAAAAAAAGTAAACTAGCCGTTAATGTGTAATATCATTTACGAAAAGGTTATAGGCATTGTTATACAGCTTTTTTAGTAATTAAAATTCAATAAGTTGAATATAGATTTTCAAAGTTTATAGATTGTTATCTAACAGCTAACTTATATTTGTACTCATTTTTTAAATATTCTCTTACAAAATACAAGATCAGATGAAAATTATGAAGTTTGGCGGAACCAGTGTTGGTAAGCCAGAACGTATGCATCAAGTTGCTCAACTTATTACAAAAGATAGCGAATCTAAAATAGTAGTATTAAGTGCATTAAGTGGTACAACAAATGCTTTGGTAG
>JBMLQZ010000384.1:0-3404 GCA_049241285.1 Chitinophagaceae bacterium
AGAAGTGGTTTTGCAGGAACACAACGTTACAGTATTTTTCCATGGACTGGTGACGTTAGTAGAAGCTGGAGTGGATTGAGAGCTCAACTGCCTATTTTATTAGGAATGAGCATGAGCGGTATTCCTTATGTTCACAGCGATGCGGGTGGTTTTGCAGGAGGAGAAGGTGATGAAGAATTGTATATACGTTGGTTACAATTAGCAGCTTTTACGCCTATATTTCGCCCACATGGTACTGCATTGTATGAGGTAGAAAAAAATGCTTTTAGCTTTCCAAGCGAAGCTGCTTTAATAAGCGAACCGTACAAAACAATTGCTAAACAAATTATTAATTTACGATACAAACTATTACCATACAATTACACATTGGCATATCAGCATACCGTAAATAAAGAGCCTTTAATGAGACCAATGTATTTTGAACATCCATCAGACTCTATTGCTGTGCATGTTGAAGATCAATATTATTGGGGGAACAATATTCTGGTAGCACCAATAAAAGAAAAAGGGGCTACTGAAAGGCAAGTATATTTACCAAAAGGAAATTGGTATTATTACTACAGCAAAAAAAAGTATACGGGTAATCAAAAACAAACTGTTGCTGCAAGCTTGTCTGAAATTCCTTTTTTTATAAAAGAAGGTAGCATTATTCCAACCTATCAACAGGCTAATTATACCAATACTACAGATTTAAAAAACAATGAAATAACGCTAGAATATTTTCCTTCTGGTAAAGCAACAAAAACCACTATTTACTTTGACGATGGTAGCAATAAGCAAGCTTTACAAGAAAAGAAGTATGAATTAGTTACTTGTACAGCCTATACGTCTTCAACACATGGCTATCATTTTGTTATTCAATCGAATAATGGTAAATACACAAACAAGTCAAATAAAACTAAATTTACCATAGTGCTTAATTGTACAGAACCTGTTTCGTCGGTAATAATTGATGGAGTTACGCAGAAAATTGCGATAACAAAAACCGAAGGAGCTATTTCGTTTCCTGTTACTTTCAATGGCAAAACTTTAAAAATTGATGTTCAATAACCATTTTTCAACACCTATTTTTGCACCCTTAAATTTACAACTATATGCAAAATAAACATGCTTATATATTTCCTGGTCAAGGTTCACAATTTAGTGGCATGGGAAAAGAATTGTATGAAAATAATGCTATTGCAAAAGAATTATTTGAGCAAGCAAATGATATTTTAGGCTTTAGAATTAGTGATATCATGTTTTCAGGAACCGATGAAGCATTAAAACAAACCAATGTAACTCAGCCTGCTGTTTTTTTACATTCTGTTATTGCTTATAAAACCATCGAAAACCCTACACCAGCAATGGTTGCAGGACATTCTTTGGGCGAATTTTCTGCCCTAGTTGCAAATAACACACTTAGTTTTACTGATGCGTTAAAACTTGTTAGCATTCGTGCCAATGCAATGCAAAAAGCTTGTGAAATAAATCCCTCAACTATGGCTGCCGTACTTGCTTTAGCAGATACTATTGTTGAAGAAATTTGCACTGCAATTAACGCCGAAACTGGAGAAGTTGTTGTGGCTGCTAATTATAATTGTCCTGGTCAATTGGTAATTAGTGGTTCTATAAAAGGAATTGAAATTGCATGTGAAAAAATGAAAGCTGCAGGTGCTAAAAGAGCATTGGTTTTACCCGTTGGTGGAGCATTTCATAGTCCATTAATGCAACCTGCAAAAGATGAATTAGCAGCAGCAATTAAAGCAACTACTTTTCATGCACCAAGTTGCCCTGTTTATCAAAATGTAGTTGCAAAAGCAGTAGAAGACCCAACTTCCATTCAACAAAATTTAATTGATCAATTAACAGGAGCGGTAAAATGGACTCAAACAGTTCAATCAATGATTGAAGATGGCGCTGCTACTTTTACTGAGGTTGGACCAGGAAAAGTTTTACAAGGGTTGGTTCAAAAAATTTATAAAGACGCAATAGTTAACGGAATTAACTAAGCTAATTAATACATTTAAAAAGCCCAGTTTGCTAAAAAATTGCTGACTGGGCTTTTTTATGGAATTTACAATTACTTTAATGAAAATATTCACAAGTATCATTGATTAAAATTAGGTTTCAAAAAAATCACATACTCAATCAATTATGCCGTATAGAAGCATTATGGTACAATTTTTCTTTTCCTTACCTTCGCTGCCATCCAAAAATTACCTCGTTATATAAAAAGACTAGAGGCATTTAATATATTAGGTTTATGAGTGTAAAATACAGAGAATTTGGCGGTTTAAATCTTCCATCAATTGAAAAAGAAATTTTAGCAAAATGGAGTGCTTCAAATGCATTTGAAAAAAGTGTGCAGTTAAGAGAAGGTGCTACTCCGTTTGTTTTTTACGAAGGTCCACCAAGTGCTAATGGTATGCCAGGAATTCACCATGTAATTTCTAGAACATTAAAAGATTTGGTGTGCAGATACAAAACTATGCAAGGTTTTCAAGTGAAACGTAAAGGTGGATGGGATACACATGGTTTACCAATAGAATTGGGTGTTGAAAAAGAATTAGGAATTACTAAAGAAGATATTGGCAAAAAAATATCAGTTGAAGAATACAACCAAAAATGTAGAGAAGCGGTTTTACGCTATAAAGATAAATGGGATGAAATTACCCAAAAAATGGGCTATTGGGTAGATTTAAACAATCCATACATTACTTTCGAAAACAATTACATTGAGAGTCTTTGGTGGATATTAAGTGAACTATTCAAAAAAGGTTTGCTGTACGAAAGTGTAAGCATACAGCCTTATTCTCCTGCTGCTGGCACAGGTTTATCATCGCATGAATTAAACCAACCTGGCACTTATAAAGATGTAAAAGATACTAGTGCTGTAGCTATGTTTAAAGTTGTAGCCAACGAGAAATCTTCATTTTTAATGAATGCTGCAACCAACGAAGAAGTATTTTTAATGGCTTGGACTACCACTCCTTGGACACTTCCTTCAAACCTTGGCTTAACTGTAGGGCCAACCATTGACTATGTTTTAGTAAAAACATTCAATCCATATTTACATACACCTGTACTTGTAATTTTAGCAAAAGCATTATTGGGCAAATATTTTAAACCTGAAGGAGAAAATGGTGATTTTGAAAACTATGCAGAAGGTGTAAAATTATTGCCATGGAAAATTATAACTGAGTGTAAAGGAACTGATCTTGCTGGCATTTCGTACGAGCAATTAATGCCTTATGAAGCCAACTCTACAGAAGCTATTAAGGCAATTACACCAGATGCTGAACCATTTAAAGTAATTATTGGAGATTTTGTTACTACAGAAGATGGTACAGGTATTGTACATACAGCACCTGCTTTTGGTGCAGATGACTATAAAGTGGGTAAGAAATACGATATTGGAATTT
>JBMLQZ010000385.1:0-1930 GCA_049241285.1 Chitinophagaceae bacterium
GTGTATGCAGCAATTTGATCAGATTCTGCTTTATCTACTTGAGTGTAAGCAGCACAATTAATAAAATATTGTGGTTGTACTTTTTCAAAAAAAGGAGCAATTGTAGAGGGATTACTTAAATCTAATGTGGTTCTATCAGTAAAAATAAATTCATATAAATGTTGAAACTGCTGTACAATCTGTTGAAATTCCCAACCTAATTGCCCATTTTTTCCTGTGATAACTATTAAAGGTTTTTCCATAATCAAAACGGTATAAATTAAAAATAGGGCTACGATATAACTATCGCCTAGCCCTATTAAAAAAATCAATCACATATAAAAAACGATGAATTCAATTATTTATTGCTCACAAATTCTTTAGGTTGTTTACGCCACTCTTCTTCTGGTAGCGATTTAAAGTATTCATAAGTTTTCTTTAGTCCTTCTGCTCTTCCTACTTTTGGCTCCCAATTCAATATTTCTTTAGCCTTTGTAATATCTGGTCTACGTTGCTTTGGATCGTCTTTTGGTAAGTCTTTAAAAGCAATTTTCACAGAAGAACCTGTAAGTTTTAATACTTCTTCAGCAAATTCCAATAAAGTAATTTCATTTGGATTACCAATATTTACAGGTAGTGTATAATCGCTTAACAGTAAACGATAAATACCTTCAATTAAATCATCTACATAGCAAAAACTACGAGTTTGACTACCATCTCCAAAAATAGTTAAATCTTCTCCTCTTAATGCTTGACCAATAAAAGCTGGTAAAGCTCTACCATCGTTTAAACGCATTTTTGGTCCGTAAGTATTAAATATCCTTACAATTCTGGTTTCAACACCATGAAATGTGTGATAAGCCATTGTAATAGCTTCTTGAAACCGCTTTGCTTCATCATAAACACCACGAGGACCAATAGGGTTTACATTGCCCCAATACTCTTCTGTTTGAGGATGTACAATTGGATCTCCATAAATTTCACTTGTAGACGCCACTAAAATTCTAGCTTTTTTAGCTTTAGCTAAACCTAAACAATTGTGTGTACCTAAAGAACCCACTTTTAAAGTTTGGATTGGAATTTTTAGATAATCAATTGGGCTTGCTGGAGAAGCAAAATGTAAAATATAATCTATTTCTCCAGGAATATGGATATACTTAGAAACATCGTGATGATAAAATTCAAATTGCTCTAAAGGAAAAAGATGTTCTATATTTTTTAAATCGCCAGTAATCAAATTATCCATACCAATTACATGGTATCCTTCCTTAATAAAACGATCACATAAATGTGAACCAAGAAAACCTGCTGCTCCTGTTACTAAAACTCTTTTTTTACTCATAAATATTTTTTTGATTGATGAAAATTAATACATTAAGGACGACCAATACTTTCGTAGTAATAACCTTGTTCTCTAATTTGTTTAGAATCGAATAAGTTTCTACCATCAAAAATTACTTTCGCTTTTAATCTGGTTTCCATCATTTCAAAATCTGGTGTTCTAAATTCAGCCCATTCAGTAGCAATGATTAATGCATTGGCATTTACCAAAGCATCATATTGTGTTTCTACATAAGTAATTTTATCGCCAATTACATCTTTTACATTTGGCATAGCTTCAGGGTCAAATGCAGTAACCGTTGCACCTGCAGCCGTTAATGCGTCAATTAAATATAAAGCTGGTGCTTCTCTAATATCGTCTGTATTTGGTTTAAATGCTAAACCCCAAAGTGCAAAATGTTTGCCTTGCAAATCATTATTAAAATATGCTTTAATCTTTGGAATTAAATGTAACTTTTGAGCTTCGTTTACTTCTTCTACAGATTTTAGAATTTGAAAATTATAACCCACTTCTTCAGCAGATTTAATTAAAGCTTGTACATCTTTAGGGAAGCAACTTCCTCCATATCCAATACCTGGAAATAAAAAGCGTTTACCAATTCTATCATCA
>JBMLQZ010000386.1:0-1181 GCA_049241285.1 Chitinophagaceae bacterium
GGCAGCGATTATCAACATTTACAAGCAATAGAAAATGCTGATAATTTGTTACGCTTTTTGAATGATTGGTTAGAACGAATGCCTTATTTTAATGCTCAATTTTGGCCTTTTGAAAACGAATTAATCATCAATAAAAACGAGCAACATCCTTTTTGGAGTGAATATAGAAAAATATACAACAATAGTTTAACCAACAGAGAAGCTGGTAAAATAATGGATTTTGATTATGTTTTTTTTGAAATACAACATCATGAATTGACAGCAGAAATACAACAAAACCTACGAAAACATTTTTCATCTAAAGCATTGAGAGCTGCATTGTTTATTATGCTTTATAGAGATTTTCCTGTTTTTCAAACTTCATATCAAATATTAGATGCCTTTATAGAGATAGATCATTTAATGAGTAGTTGGAGGCATAAACACTTAATTATGGTAAGAAGAATGATAGGAATGAGAGTAGGAACAGGTAATACAAGTGGAGCTGGTTACTTAGAAGGTGCTTTAAGCAAACATTTTGTTTACCAAGATATTGCAGGATTATCTACCTTCTTAATTGAACGAAGAAAACTGCCACAGTTACCCAATTCATTAATAAAATATCTAGGCTTTGCTGAATAATTTGTAGCTATTTATTTTAAAATACTCTGCATTTGCATAGCCAAACCAGCTGCCCATTTTGCATATTCTTTTTTGCTAGGATGAAGGCCATCAGATGCAATTAAACTACCATCTGTTGCTCCGTTTCTTGATCCTGGTGTAATATCTAAATAATTACATTGATAGTTATTGGCAACTTCTTTATTTACTGCATTAAAGGCATCAATTTCTCTGCTAATTTTTTGTTTATCACTGAATTGAGCAAACGGAGTTACACTATAATCAGGAATTGAAACAACAAAAACTCTACTAGGTTTATTATCAGCAAAAGCAATGCTTTGTTGTATTAATTGTATCAATCTTGTTTTGTAACCATCAATATTCCAGCCTCTGTACTGGTCATTCACACCAATTAAAAGTGTTACCACATCAAATTTTCCACTCGGTTTTACAGATTGAATACCATTTTGTAAATCGCTGGTAGTCCAACCAGTAACAGCAATGTATTGAATAGGTTGAAATAAGTAATTATTGGCTTTTAATAATGAAACCGTTTGTGCAGGAAATCTATCACTACTATC
>JBMLQZ010000387.1:0-4879 GCA_049241285.1 Chitinophagaceae bacterium
AATTGTTTTGGTTATCGTTTATTGCTTTAATGATTAGTGGAATGTTAGATGGTATAAGTGTGGTAATAAGAGGAACAATTTTGCAGTTGAAAACACCAGATAATATGAGAGGTAGGGTAATGAGTGTAAACTCAATGTTTATTAATAGTAGCAATGAACTTGGTCAATTTGAAAGTGGTGTAATGGCAAAATTATTAGGGGTAATTCCATCGGTTGTTTTTGGAGGTTGTATGACATTGTTAGTCGTTGCTACAACTTGGTTTAAAGCTCCTACACTTAGAAAAATGGAGTATTAGAATTGATGCACTTTGTAAAGTACTTAAGTTGAAACTGATTTCATTTTCAACTTAAATGTTTTCTTCAGTCTACTTCAAAAATTCAATTATATCTTGTTCATTCATTAAACCGTTATTCAATTTTATTCCAAACTCAGTTTCCGTAATTATTTGTCTATCATTTTTTAACCAAAAGCTAAAAGGGATAGATTTAATAGCATATCTTTTTGCAAGGGCATCATTGGCAATTCCTTTTAATTCTGATACATTAATCCAATTCATACCATCTTTTTTAATGGCTTCTAACCAACTTTCTTTTTCATTATCTAATGAAATGCTGATAATTTCTAATCCTTTATGTGCATAATTCTTGTATAGCTTAGCCAAAGATTCATGTTTGTTTCTACAAGGTGCACACCAACTTGCCCAAAAGTCTATTAAAATCAATTTTTTATTCTTAATAATTTCTGATAGTGAAACTGCTACATCATTGTTATTTGGCAGGGAAAAATTAATTAAATATTTGTCTGTTTTTAATGCCATGTCTCTTTGAATTTTAGTGAGAATTCTTAGAGTGCTTTCATCTTTTTTTTGTAATTCATTTAATTTTTCAACATAGAGTTTGGTTGTATCATTTCCTATAAAACTTTGGCTTAAGCTAAGTAAAAGTGGTAATGTAGCTGTATTCGGATTTGATAAGAAAATACTATCCAAAAAACGTGTCATTACTTTTTTTACGTTTGGAACCAACATAATTGATTGATTAAATGCCTGATACACTTTTGCATCATCTGGTCCATCTAATGCAATCATACTTAAGCGTTTGAATTTATTTTTTTGTGGCAATTCTTTCAATAATATTTCATAATTACCAGGCTCTAACCAAACTGTAGTAACGGTTGAACTATCTGTTTTTATAAAAGCACTATACACTTCTGTAATAGTTCCTTTAAATTCAAAACTGCTGTCTTCTTTAATGGCACATGAAAAGTTGCCAAAACGGCTTTCTAAATAAATGTTTTTGCTATTTGAGTGTAACTCAATTTTTCCTTTAATGTAAAAATTATGTTGAGCATAATTGCTAATAGAAAGTAATATACAAACTAGTAAAAGGTATGTTTTCATTCAATTAGATTTATGTAATGCTTCAAGTAATTATTAGTTGCATAAATAGCTTAGATGTCAAGGCCAAAAACTTAATGTATTACAATATTTAGTAGGGTACAATCAAAGGAAATTGTATAATAAACTTCTTTATTAAAGTTTGCCATCAAGCTTAATAGTTACGTTAGTGTGTTTAATTATTCTACTGTAAATTAAGAGTTACTTTTTTTACAGAATCTGCTTTTTCAATGGGTATTTCAATCCATTTTCTTTCTTCTCGAATTTCCTTCTTTAAACGTATTTCAATTACCCCATTTTTACCCTTTTCCCCATACATTAATTTTGCAGTTTCACCTTTAAATACATTTACACTTTCTATCAAATTTGGATTTAAGTTTTTAATTGATGTGGCTGTTACTTCCTTATTATCAAGAATATACAAAATTGAATCTGGAATAATATTTCCCTTGCCCTTCTTCACCACTTCTATAGGTACTTTTATATCAATGGTATTTCCATTTTTACCTTCAATGTGCATACTTTGAATAATTACCTTTTCTTCCATTTTTAAAGTTGGTACGGTATCTTTTAGAAGGAAAGTTTTGGGTATTTTGTTTGTTTCTTTATTTTTCAAAAATGTTTCAATACCATGTAGTAGGGCATTAGCCATTTTTTCTTGATATTCTTTTTTGGATAGTTTTTTTGCATCTAATTCATTACTCATATAGCCACATTCAACAAGTGTTGATGCACAATCAGTATTTTGTAACAACCAAATACCTGTTTCTTGGTTAATAACACCTTTAACAGATGTTTTTAGTTCACTTAAAGCACCAATAACTGCAGATGCTAGTTGAGCACTTCCTTCAAAATTTCTACTTCTTTCTTTATTAGATACAAATACAACTATTCCTTTTTCTGTAGCATCTTTAGCAGCGTTACAATGTAACGAAATCAATAAGTCTGCGTTCATTGAATTTGTTAATGATACTCTTTCAGTTGGATGTAAATATTTATCATCATTTCGTGTAAGAATAATTTTTATTTGATTGTTCTTATTTTGTTTTTCAATCAATTTTGCAATTGCTAGGGTAATTTCTTTCTCCTTTGCTTGTGATACAATATCTATAGCTCCACCATCGTATCCACCATGTCCTGCATCAATTACAACTACATAGTTTTGTTTAAAATGATAGGGTGTAAAAGTATTAGTACTTGGTGCTTCTATTGTATTACAAACAGCATTTACAACTTTATCAATCACTTTTTCAAAAGATACTTCAGTAGTATTTACATCTTTTGTTCTAAATGCAAACAATAATGTAATACAAGCTAATAATGGCAATGCAATTAATCTTCTTATGTACGAAAATGTAGGATGTTGTTGGTTTTTACTCAACATCATAATTCTTCGTTTAATAGGTGAATAAAAGAAAGGATTCGATAGTATAAATTGTTGTTTAGGATAAGCAGCTGTTAATAATAATGCAGCTAACGATTCTGAACTACCATTGCTTATTGCTTTGTTGTCAGCAATAAATTCATGAATTAAATTCAACTCTTTTTTCAATAGCCAAAATATAGGATTAGGCCAACCAATAATTAGTAAACATTGCAGTAGCAATTTATCTACACTATGTTTTTCAGTAACATGCGTTATTTCATGCTGTAGCATTTGTTTACCAGTGGTGGTATTCATATCAATATCGGTATTCCAAAAAATAAATTTAAAGAAAGAAAAAGGTGTACCATCGGCTTTGGTAAATACTAAAAGAAAATCTCCAAAATGCTTGTAGCTATTGTGTTTTAGTAGTTTCCAAACTTTTATTAAGCCTACAATAAATGTTACAAAAAGTAAACAGCTTATAGCAGAATAAAAAGTTAGTAAAGCAACATCCCAACTAAAAAAGTTTTCATTTGCAACAACAGATTGTTCTATATAGCTATTATTATCTGCTATAAAAGAAACAAAGTTTATGGGTGCTTGTTGCCAATTATTTGATGGTTTTTCAATGGTTATTTTAATCAATGGAATTATCCAAGGAACAATAGCCACACTTAGCAAATAAAAGCGGTTGTATTGGTGAAATCTTTTATTTCTCAATACCAAAACATAGTAGCCCATCATAATGGCACTACACAATACTACTTGTAAAAAATAATACGTAATGGCAAGCATGTTATTTGGTTTTAGTGTTTTTAATTTGTTGCAATAACAATTCTAAATCTTTCACACTTAGTTTTTTTTGATCAACCATAAACGACACCGCATCGGCAAACGAACCTTCAAAATAACTATTTACCAGTGTGCCAATGGTATCACTAGAATATTGTTCCTTACTAATTAGCGGATAATATTGATGTACTCTACCAATTACATTTACACCCACAAAACCCTTATCTACCAATATTTTCACAATAGTTGCTACTGTATTACTATGGGGTTTTGGTTCAGGCTGAGCGTCTAAAATATCTTTCAAAAAAGCAGATTCTAATTTCCATATGCTTTGCATAATTTGTTCTTCTGCTTTCGTTAACGACCTTATCTGCATAACTAATTATTTAGTTATACAAACTAACAACTAATTTTTTAGTTAAACAACTATTTTTTTAGTTTTATTTTTTTGTACACCTACATTTGTTCTCAATTCAGCATTTGTCCTGCTTTTCAATGCAAGTCCGCCACAAGCCAATGCACATAGCCTCAGCGGGCTTTTCATTGCAATCAGGTGTATATTTTCAACTACTTTATTACTATCATCAAACATGATATTGTCATTAATAAAAACTATTCTTCAACAACTTTACAATGAACACTCTACTTTTGAATGATTATAATTGATACAATGAAATATTATATCATTGCTGGAGAAGCTAGTGGAGATTTGCACGGAAGCAATTTAATTAAGCAATTACACTTGTTAGATGCTCAAGCTAACATGAGATGTTGGGGTGGAAATTTAATGGAAGAAGCAGGAGCAACACTTATTAAGCATTACAGAGATTTGGCATTTATGGGTTTTGCCGAAGTAATTAAAAATTTACCTACTATTTTAAAAAATATTCGTTTTTGTAAACAAGATATACTTCAATTTCAACCAGATGTTTTAATACTGATAGATTATCCTGGGTTTAACTTACGCATTGCAGAATGGGCTAAGCAACAAGGCATTAAGGTTGTTTACTACATTGCTCCACAAGTTTGGGCTTGGAAAGCAAATAGAGTTAAAAAAATGAAACGCTGCATCGATAAAATGTTGGTGATTCTTCCTTTTGAAAAAGCATATTTCCACGATCAATGGAATTGGAATGTAGAATATGTAGGGCATCCATTAGTAGAAGTTGTAAATTCATTTCAACAAACAAATACGCATAAAGTACCCATTTCAACAAAGCCAATTATAGCTTTATTGCCAGGCAGTAGAAAACAAGAAATTGAAAAAAAATTACCCATTATGCTAGGTGTTAGTAAAGCGTTTACTAACTATCAATTTATTGTT
>JBMLQZ010000388.1:0-582 GCA_049241285.1 Chitinophagaceae bacterium
AGCCCACAGCTTTATTGAGGAACGAAATGAAGCGAGGACTTGAAACGAAAAGCAGTAAACCGAAGTTGAATAGAAAATGGAACGATGAGGTTTCAACAAAAAATAAAAAACTAGATGTTTATCTTAGTTAAGGAAAGTACATATAGGAATTAACGATTGTTGTTTATAAAATCAATTTGTGCCTTAGTGCATTTTTGTAAAATAAAAAGTATGAGAAAAATAAAAGGATTACGTTGGTGGGTTGTAGCATTACTTTTTACCGCTGCCGTACTAAACTATATTGATAGACAAACATTATCAGCTTTAGCTCCAACCATTCAAAAAGATTTAGGAATGGATGATAGTGATTATGCCAATATTGTGAATATTTTTCTCATTGCTTACACAATAGCTTATATTATTTCTGGTAGAATAGTTGATAAAGTTGGAACAAGAGCAGGTACTTTATTATTTGTAGTTTGGTGGTCTGTTGCAAACATGCTTACTGCAGCAGCAAGAGGAATTACTTCATTAGGAACCTATCGTTTTATGTTAGGTTTAGGAGAAGCTGGTGTTTGGCCAGCTGCTTCTAAAGCCGTATCT
>JBMLQZ010000388.1:592-3931 GCA_049241285.1 Chitinophagaceae bacterium
AAAGGGCTTTTGCAATAGGTTTGTATACCATGGGTGCAACTATTGGTGCAACTGTAGCTCCTTATGTTGTAATTCCGCTAGCTACTTATGCATATGCTGAAAATATGCCTGCAATAAGCAATTGGTTAGGTCAAGGTACAGGTTGGAGATTAGCATTTATATTAACAGGCTTAGTAGGTTTATTATGGATTATTCCTTGGTTATTTATCTACAGAACTCCACAGAAAAGTAAATTAATTACGAAAGAAGAGTTAGCTTTTATTGAAGATAAAGACAGTAGTAATTCAACTGAAACCAATACTGCTACTGAAAGTTGGTCGTGGAAACAAGTACTTACATTTAAAGGAACTTGGCTTTTATTACTTGCAAGATTATTGACAGATCCTGTTTGGTATTTTTTTCAATTTTGGTTTCCTAAATATTTAGCTTCTGAAAGACATTTATCGCAAAACGACTTAAAAATTACTTGGATTATTTATGCTGCTGCAGGTGTAGGTAGTTTATTTGGTGGTTGGTATTCTGGTCGTTTAATTAAAAAAGGTAAACTTCCTGTAAATAGTAGAATGTATGTAATGTTAGCTTGTGCTTGTGTAATGCCATTAGCACCTATTATTAGTAGAGTTGGAAATATTGATGTTTCAATGACTATTTCTGCTGTTGTAGTTTTATTTTCATTAGCATGGTTAATAAATATTAGCTCAATTATTGTAGATATTGTTCCTAGCCATTCTTTAGGTACTGTTTTTAGTATTGTTGCTGCTGGTAGTACACTAGGTGGAATAATTATGAATATGATTGTTGCTGCAATGATTGCAGGCCCTTCAACTAAAGTGCCTGGTTTTTTAGATCAAGGGTTACAAATAATATTATCTCCAATTTTAGATTTTGTACAAGGTAAAGGGTATACATTCTGGTTTTTAATTATTGCTTTTTTACATCCTATCGCTTGGCTATTATTAAAATTTGGTGGCATTACTAAACTGCAGCCTTCAACAAAGTAAAATCATTTCTTCACCACAAATCGGTAATTGTAGGAACCACAATGTTTTTACAATGAATGGTTTAATCGAACTACAAGTTCGATAGTTGATATTATTGTTTATGATGTAAAGTCATCAATTGAACACAATTACTTTAATTCTTAATAATGGTGCAAACTGTTCATTTCTGATAAGTGTCAGTTTACACCATTTTTTTTGTAGTAATCTTGTGATACATTCAAAATCTTATTTCAAAAATGAAGTATTTCATTGTTCCATTTTTTTTCATTTTTACAGTTGCTAAATCTCAAAATTTTACCATTTCAGGCAAAGTGGTAGATAGTTCATCTTTAAAGCCATTAAGTGGTGCAACCATTGTTTTATCCTTAAAAAACAATAGGAATAAAACGATAGTTACAAATGGGGAAGGATTGTTCACTGCACCATTTACTTCTAATTTTCCCATTTCAGTAACCTTTCGTTTTCCAGGATTTCAATCAAAAGAATTACTGATTTCAAAAACCAATGAAAGCAATACTATTCAATTGGGTACAATTGTATTAAATCCAATTATTGCTTCATTAACAGAAGTAGTGGTAAAAGGAAAAAAGCCACCTGTTTCATTTAAAGTAGATAGGCAAGTTTTTAAAACTGCAACTTTTGCCAATGCAAATGGAGGTTCAGGAGTAGATGTTGTTAGAAATTTACCTTCGATTAGTGTAAATGGACAAGGTGAAATTTCTTTTAGAGGGTCTACTAGTTTTTTGGTTCTGATAAATGGTAAACCAACACAAGGCGATCCATCTTTTGTTTTGAGTCAATTACCTGCAAATGCCATTGAATCTGTTGAAATAATTACAAGTCCATCAGCCGCTTTTGATGCCGATGGTAAAAGTGGAATTATCAATATTGTTACGAAAACAGGAATGCAAGATGGTTGGATGTTGCAAGCAAATGCTTTGACAGGAACCCCGCCATTAAACGATTTTAACAATCAAAGAAATACAAATCCACAAAGGCACAGTGTAGATGTTGCAGCAAATTATAAGCAGAGAAAATGGGATATCAGTAGTGGGATTAATTATTTAAGAAATGATATTGCAGGTTTTAGAGAAGGTGATGTTTTTACCGTTATAAATAATGTAAAAACAAGTTTTCCATCTAATGGAGAAAGAAGTTTTACAAGGTATAATTATGGAGCAAGATTGGCTGTACAATATGCTGCAAATGCTAATAATACAATTGGTACAGCTTTTTATATAGGTAAACGTTTTCAAAGCCGTGTGGCCGATTTATTGTATCAAAATGTTAGAGAAAACTTATCGAATGGCAATACAACACAATTCAATTATTTCAATGAAAATACACAAGAGAAAGAAGGCGTTTTTTCGTTAGCTAGTGTAGATTACAAGCATATTTTCGCCAATAAATCATCTATAAATTTTAGTGGTTTATACGAAGGAGCCAACTTAAGCGGAAACACATACAACAACAATTTAGCGTTTCCATCTTTAAAAGACACGTTACAGTATACATTCAATCCCAACAAAAATCCGTTACATGCTTATCGAATTAAGGCAGACTATTCTTCAATAATCGGTAAAGGCAATTTTCAAATGGGTTATCAATATAGATACGATACCCAAGATGGCAATTTTACTTATTTAACAAAGGTGTTGGGGACTTCTAATTTTTTAATAGACCCACAATTTACAAGCAATGTTAAAGTATCTAATAATATACATGCTGCTTATATTCAATATGCATCAGTACTTAAAAATTTTATTTATTCTACAGGAATTCGTGTAGAATATTCAGATAGAAATTTGCAGTTTTCTCAAAATGGCGGAAAAGAAAATTTAAGGCTTACTAACTTATTTCCTTCACTGCAAATTCGATATACAGGTTTGCAAAAAACGATATTGAAATTGGGTTTAAGTAGACGAATAAAACGAAATAACAACTTCGAATTAAATCCTTTTCCTGAAAGAGAACATTCTGAAACCTTAGAACAAGGCGATCCTAAATTATTGCCAGAATTAATTTACAACATTGAAACAGGTATTGAAAAGTCAATTAAAAATGGAAGTTTTTATGTTACAGCTTATTTTCAAAACATAAAAAATCCTATTCAACGTGTAAATAAAGTGTTTAATGATACTATCTTAAACAGGGTTTTTACGAATGCAGCTTCAGCTATACAATTGGGTATTGAAGCCAATTTTACACAACAAATTACACCTTTTTGGCAAACGGTTATTGGTGGCAACCTTTACAAATACCGCATAAAAGGGAGTATTTTTAATGGTGTAATTGCTGTAAACAATAGTAGTTGGATATTTAGTTTCAACAGCACACA
>JBMLQZ010000388.1:3941-6399 GCA_049241285.1 Chitinophagaceae bacterium
ATTAAGCGTAAATTATTTATCACAAAGAGCTACAGCACAAGGAGAGGATAGCTATTTTTTAACGCCTCATTTAACAGTTAAGAAAACGAGTAATAACAATAAATGGAATTTTCAAATACAATGGCTAAATATAGATGCAGGTATGGGCATCAGTAATATTCAAAGAATTACAACGAGAGGAAGTAATTTTTACACAACCACCAATTATATTTATGAACCCGATTTAATACAGTTTTCTGTTGGATTTAATATTGCTAAAAAGAACCGAAAAATAACTTTACCCGTAAGTGAAATCGGTGAAAAAGAGTTTTAAAATAGATTGAAATGTTTTAAGGAATTACAATTTGTATGCTATTACTTTTTGTTGCTGCATTTGCTTTTATTAGAAAAATACCACTTGCTTTTTTCTCATAATGAAAGAAAATAGTTCCATTGGTTAATGGGGCGAATTTTTGGGTGGCTAATAATTTCCCATGAATGTCGAATAGCTGTAAGAATAGTGATGCGTTGATGTTATTGGTTAATTGAAACAAACCGCCATTACTAGAAAAAAATCCTAATTGTTTTATATTCAAAACAGCACTATCTGCATTAAAAAAGCGGTTGTTTCGCCAAACAATACTAAATCTATTATTGGCTTTTGAAGCAGGATTTTCTGTTACTGAAAAGTTCAGTTTTGTAGGTATTGAAATAGATATTGGCGTTTGTTTTTGTAAAAATGCATCATGTATAAAAATGGTTACATTGGTGTCTTTAAATAATGAAGGCTGTATTTGTAAGCTATAATTTTTTGTAAGCAAATTGTTAATGTATAAATGGATAGAATCTACTGTTGTTGGCATTTTTCTACCCTCAATTGCAAATAACTTATTTTCATTGTTGATGGCTACATTTTCATCTTCATTCATCATTTTTTCAGCATCTTCATTTCCTTGTTTGTTGATAAAATCTTTACCAAAACAGATTAAAGCACCATCTGCTAATTGTGGATTATTGTTATTGTTTTCTATCCATAATTGAATATGCATTTTACCATCTATGCTATAGGTAGCATTTGAATTATTAGTTGAAATGGTATCGATTACTTTATGTGTTTCTTTGAATGTAATCTTTGGATTTTCTGCACTATTTTGAATAAAAAAAACATCAAATGGTTGTATAATATTTGTAGTTCTTTTTTCAATTGAACTGCCAATACCTTTTGTATAAGCTATAAAACCACCTTTATTGTTACTTCCTGCAATGGTAGAATCCCAAATCCAATAACTCTGAAAAATATTTGTCTTTTCTAGTTTTTCAAAATCAATAGGTGCTATGTATGGGTTGCCAATATAGCTAAATGCGTATTGTTTTTTTGATAGGTTATTATGATGAATTGTTCCAGTAGTAATACTTCCTTCGGCAATTAATGTGGTATGATTGGGTGTATAATTATTGCTCAATAAATCAATCGTTCTGTCTCCACGAATCCAAATTTTATAAGGCTTTCCTGCAATTAAATTAGTAGCGTTTGTGTTTTCGATTGCCTTCCAACCCAATTCATCATTTTCATTCACAAACATAGATGGATTGTTGGTGCTACTTACATCAAAACCATTGATATTTCCGCCAAAACCTGTGATATGTGTGCCAATGTTGCCGACATTGCCAAAGCTGTTTTGCCAATTGTTTTGAATAAAATTAGTAGTTGTTATTCCACTTGTAATCATTTGAAACATAGGCTTACTACTAGGAGGAATAAATTGTTGAGATTGAAATTTGCCACCATTGTATATAATGCCTTGGCCAATTGTTTGAACAAAAACTGTTTTTTGTAGGGGAGGAGCAAGCAGTTGTATGGTTTTTCCATTAAGGTCAATCACTCCATTTGCAACTGAAAATAATTTACTAACATTAAAATTATTGCTGATAGTTACCGTGTCTATATTGTTGAATTGTATTGTTTGAAGTGTTTTTTTATTAAAAATATTCCCATCAAAAAACTGTTTTTTACTTCCATTTAATTCTATGGTTCCATTTGTAGCATCCATACTATTTGCTTCACCCACAAGTTGATCACTAATTTGTAAAGTACCACTAATAACTAAGTTGCTATTGGGTTGAATAACAATGTTTTTTACAGCAAATAGTTCTTTCGTTTGAATGGTCGGAAACACAGCTGCTTGTTCATAAACAACAACATTGTCAATTGATGAAGGTAAATTTTTCCCCCAATTATTGGCATTACTCCAAAGATTGTTTTGAGTGCCCATCCAAACATAATTACAACCAAAATTGATTGCATTTTGTGTATGTCCAATACCTAATTGATATTTGTTGTTGGCTCCACTCATGCAAACAGCATTTGCATCATGCTTTATAAAAGCCGAAGATTGGCTGCTACCATTGGCAAAAACTTGAATTATTTTTTCATGGCTACTAATAAGTATAGGATTATTTTTATTGTCTATACTGTTTA
>JBMLQZ010000389.1:0-2563 GCA_049241285.1 Chitinophagaceae bacterium
AGCTGGAATTAATTATGCATGGTTTGTTTCGGAAAAAGCATATGTGAATCTAGGGTTAAGCATGAATCATATAAACAGACCAAGCGAAAGTTTTTACGGCAAAACAAGTTCTATAGACTCCAAAATACCTATCAGATATACTACCTTTTTAAATGGAAATTTTAAAATTGGAGATATATGGATATTGAATCCCAATATTTATTACAGTAAAATGTCTGATGCTTCTGAAACAGTTATTGGTATGAATGCCAATAGAAATTTAAGCGGTGATGGAAAACAACAATTAATACTTGGATTATATTACAGATCGAACGATGCATTTATTCCAATGGTTGGTTTTCAATCGAATAATTTAAGAATTACAGCTAATTATGATGTAACTGCTTCTTCTTTAGGTGCATTTAATTCTAGACAAGGAGGATATGAAATTTCAATTATTAAAAGCGGTATTTATGGAGGAGGAGATAAGTCAGTAAAATGTCCTACCGTTAAGTTTTAAGTCAATCATTAATCTTTCCATAAAAAAGGAAATAATATTATTGCTAAAGCAATAATTAAAATATTTAATCCAATTAACAATAATACTAACTGCCACCAACCTGTAAGTATTACTGATGAAAATGCAGTTACAGATATTTTCATTAACAACAATATTTGAGGAATAATTATTGGAAATCCCATAATTGCCATTAATGCAGCCGATTGTTGTGCTTTAGCTGCAATTGCTGCTAAAAAAGTAAATACCAAACTAAAACTTGCACCACCTAACAATGTTATGCCAATAAACTGAAGCATATTGTTTATAGGATTTCCAAGCAAAACCGTGAATAGCAATAATGATATACTACTCATAATTAGCATGAGTAATAAATTAAAAATTAACTTGGCTAATATAAAATCTCTTGCACCAGCAATAGTGTAGAAATACAGCATTCTGCCTTTGCTTTCAGCTAAAAAACTTTTTGCAACTGCATTAATACTAATAAACAATTGTGTAATCCAAAATAGACCATTCCAAATAGTATCTTCTGGCTGGCCCATTGATAAATAAATAACAAAACTGGTTGAAGCTATGTACAATAAAATACCATAAAGCGTATATTGTTGTCTACGCTCTAGTAAAATATCTTTTTGAATTAAAGTAATAATTGGATGATGCAGCATGTTGCTTAATTAATGTTTGTGAGCACCTGAACCTTCTGCATAACATTTTCTACATCTTGGCTCATAAGCTTCTTTTTCGCCTAATAATACTTGACCCTCTTCTGCAGTTTTTCTGTAAGAAATATTGGCAATATTTCCACATTGAACACAAATAGCATGTAGCTTAGTTATGTAATCTGCAACAGCCAATAAATTTGGCATTTGCCCAAATGGTTTTCCTTTATAATCCATGTCTAAGCCTGCAACAATTACACGTATACCTTTTGCAGCAAGCGTTTGACAAACATCTACTATTTCTCCATCAAAAAATTGTGCTTCATCTATACCTACAACATCTACATCTTGAGAAAGCAATAAAATTGTTTGCGAATTTTCGATAGGTGTAGATTGTATTGCATTGGCATCATGACTAACCACTTTAGTTTCATCGTATCGAATATCTATAGCAGGCTTAAAAATTTCAACTTTTAAATGGGCTATCTTTACTCTTTTTAATCTTCTAATGAGTTCCTCTGTTTTTCCACTAAACATACTACCACAAATCACTTCAATCCATCCTCTCTTTTCTCCACTAATATTTGGTTCAATAAACATCTGTAAAATATATTGGTATAAAATTCGTTAATAAATAATTGTTATTTCTTTTATCATCCAAAAATATCACATCTCATGGAAAGAGTAGGTATTCTTATCAATAGATTGCAAGAACAATTTTTTGCAAATACACCTCATGAGCAATTAGCTATTACAGCACAAATGTTGTTGAATGAATTGAAAGTAGAAAATAATATTGCTCATTGTAGTAAAAAAGTATCTGTTACCATGCCTTTTATGCATACATCAACAGTAGTAGATTTAACAACAGAATCAACAAGTATTTCAGAGCCGTTGCAATTGGTTGAAACAGCCCTAATAAATGAGGTAGTCACTACTGTTGAAGATGAGCCAGAAGTGCCATTTACTATTGAAAACTTTGATACCTTAATTAATAATAGTATGGATGAAGAAGTTGAACAATCAACTTCTTTTGAAGAACAATATATTGAGGAAATTGCCCCTATTGCTGAGTCTTCGAATACTTTTTTTGAAACTGCTTTTAAATACGATTATTCTACTGATAATTTGCCAACGTTAATGCATCAAAAACCTAAAGAAGTATATGTTTTGAATGATGTTTTGATGGAGGAAGAAAGTGTAAGTGTGCACACTCAATTCAAAGAGCATAAACCAGAAATAGCTACTGTTCTAGAAAGTGCACCCATAAAAGATTTGAAAAAAGCTATCAGTATTAATGATAGATATGTGTTTATTCAAGAATTATTTAGAGGAGATGAGGCAATGTTTGAAAGAAGTTTAAAAACAATCAATGGATTTAGTATTTTGCCTGAAGCATTTTTTT
>JBMLQZ010000390.1:0-1664 GCA_049241285.1 Chitinophagaceae bacterium
GCTAAAGAATTGATAATTAAACGTTGGGAAAAAACTTTACACACCGTAATTACAAGCTACCAAGAAAACCATACCCATAATTTAATTACTGCTATTGAAGCCTTATATGAAAAATACACCACCACTTTAGATGATGTGTTAAATGCAAGAGAAAAAGAAACTCAATTATTAAAT
The DNA here is from genome assembly GCA_049241285.1 of Chitinophagaceae bacterium. Classification (GTDB taxonomy): domain Bacteria; phylum Bacteroidota; class Bacteroidia; order Chitinophagales; family Chitinophagaceae; genus Parasediminibacterium. The sequence continues at coordinate 175 of JBMLQZ010000390.1, forward strand.
AACTTTTTAATTGAGCTTGGATATGAATAGTACTTGGAAATATATTAAGTTGTCTGAAATAGCCAAAGGCATTAGAGGTGTTTCTTATAAACCATGGATGTTAAAAAATGCATATGATAATGATATAGTAATTCTATTGCGTTCAAATAATATTAAAGACGGTAATTTGAATTTGAAAGATGTTCAATTTGTACCGATAGACATTCTTAATGATAATCAATTTTGCGAACCAGATGATATTATTATGTGTATGTCAAATGGTAGTAGGCATCTTGTAGGTAAAAATGCTTATGTAAAAAAGGAATGGAAAAATTTAAGAATTACTTCAGGTGCATTTTGCTCAATCTTCAAAGCCGTAAACAAATCTGATAAAAAATTTCTATTTTATTTATTTCAAAGTCAATTTTTTCAGAAACAACTTGACGTTACTCTTTCAGGCAGTGCAATAAATAATTTACAGAATTCTCAGGTTGAACAATTTCGTTTTAATGTTCCCATAAACCCAGTCGAACAACAAAAAATCGCCAAAATCCTTTTTACCACCGATGCAGTAATAGAAAAAACCCAAGCAGCCATTGCCAAATACAAAGCCATTAAACAAGGCATGTTAAATGATTTATTTACCCGTGGCATTGATATAAAAACAGGTAAACTTCGCCCTAAACAAGAAGATGCTCCTGAATTGTATAAGGAAAGTGAATTGGGTTGGATACCAAAGGAGTGGTTTGATGGAAAGTTTATTGACTTTGCAGACAAAAATATTCATCACAGTTTTACTGGTGGTCCATTTGGTTCTGATTTACAAACAAAACATTATACAAATTCTGGCGTAAGAATAATCCAGCTTCAAAATATTGGTGACGGAGTTTTTAATGATGATTACAAAATATATACAAGTGAAGAAAGAGCCAATTATTTGATAAACTGCAATATCTATCATGGTGAAATTATTATTTCAAAAATGGCAGACCCAATAGCAAGAGCATGTATAATTCCAAGGACTGAGAAAAGATATTTAATGGCTTCTGATGGCATTAGGCTATCAATCGATAAAAAGACATTCAATTCTCGATTTGTTATGGGAACTATTAATCATAAAAGATTTAGAAATATTGCTGAATTGAAAGCAACAGGTTCAACAAGGGCTAGAATTGGATTAACTGAATTAAGAGAAATAGCTGTTGCTTATCCTGAAAAAGTAGAGCAAGATGCAATTGGATCAAGGTTAGATACAATTGAAAATAAATTGCAAACAGAAAATGATTATCTATTAAAACTTCAGCAAATAAAATCTGGTTTAATGGCAGATTTATTAAGTGGTAAAAAATTAGTAACTGTAGCATCTGATAAAGAAACACAAACAAATTAAACCTATGGCAGAATATATAAACGTAGAAAAACCTTTTCTAGATAAACTTCGCCAAATTGGTTGGGTAGTGTACGATAATGGTGCAGGTGGTGTACCAGAAGATCCTACAGAATCGTTTCGT
>JBMLQZ010000391.1:0-2664 GCA_049241285.1 Chitinophagaceae bacterium
ATTCTTCTCCCAAAATCATTCTAAAATAAGGCCCTAAACCAGCTGTTTCATCCAGCTTTTTATAATTTAACTCAATAGGTTTTACTTTCAATTTTTCGTATTCTGTTTGTGATAATGCTCCAAATTCTACCATTCTAGACATTACCAAGTTTCTTCTTTCTTGTGATTGTTTTGGAAAACGACGAGGATTGTAAATGCCAGGACCATTTACCATGCCTATTAATACAGCAGATTCTTCAATATTGATTCTATCTGGTTCTTTCTGAAAAAATGTTTTCGATGCGTTTCTAATGCCATACACATTGTCGCTAAATGCAACAGTGTTTAAGTATAAAGTAGCTATTTCTTCTTTGGTAAAATGTTGCTCTAACTTAACAGCTATAATACATTCTTTTACTTTTTGTAAACTTCTTAGTAAAAAGTTTTTTGTACCCCAGTTTTCTGTAAACAAGTTTTTGGCTGTTTGCATGGTAATGGTACTTGCACCACCTTTACTTCCTAAAAAAGCAAATGCTCTTAATAAACCCATTCCATCAATACCACTATGGTTATAAAAACGCTTGTCTTCAGTAGCAATTAATGCGTTTACTGCATGTTTGCTTATGTCTTTATAATCAACATTTACACGGTCTTCTAAATAATATTTACCCATTAAAGTGCCATCTTGTGCATATACTTGTGTAGATTGATTTGCAGTTGGGTTTTCAATATCATCTATTGAAGGCTTTTCGCCCATTAATCCAAAATTGGCCATTAATAAAATGAGTAATACTAAGCCTATTAAACCGAAAAAGATTTGCCAAAATATTTTAACTGACTTGCTCATGTATGTATAGTTTCTTGTGATTGTTGAAGGTAATAATCAAATAATTTTATGGTGAATGAAAATTAAAATTTATCAGGGAAAATACCTCGTATAAATTGCTGATAATTATTAATTTCTTTATTGTTTTTTAACAGAATAAGATTGCTGTTATTAATAATACTAAAATAATATTTTGCTGAAGGTAACCAAGGAATAATTCTATTTGCTGTTGATGGTTTTACTTGATCAATATAGTTAATAGCATCGCCTGCATTATTAAAATTGCCCATTAATAAATACACAGTTTCGTTGTAAATTTTATCAATTATTATGTTATTTTTTTGGTTGTAAAAGTGTTCTCCATTGAATATATTAAATGCATTTTTAGCTTCATTAATATACACTTCATCTACTTTGTTTAAAACCAATACCACATAATGTGGAACTGTTGGCGTAAAATTAAAGCCTTCTTTAACTGGTGGAGTAATTAATGTGTTATTGGTAATTAAAGTAGTTGCAACAGGCTGTTTTATTGTTACTGTATCTTTTGTTGTTAGTGTTGTTTTCTTTTCTTGTGTTATTGGTGCTGCTATTTGTAAATCAATTCTTTTAGAAACGGTTGTATCCTCATTTCTTGGTTCATTATAGTTAGTTAGGTATGTTTCAATTTCAGTTCTTCTATTTAATACATCTATCATTTTTTGAGCTTTTAAAGCCAATGCATTTTCAGGAAATTGCTGAATGATTTGATGTAATGTTTGAATAGCAACACTATCGTTTTTTTGTTTGATGTAATAGATAGATTCAATAAATAGTAATTGAGGTTTCCAATAAGATTTACCTAAAGTTTTATCCGCAGTTTGTTTTGCTGCAATAGCTTTTTCATAATTTCCTTCAATAAATAAGTTGTAAATATTTTCGTAAGTAGTATTTAAAATATCACTTTGCTCTTTGGGCGGATTTGCTAGCATTTTGGTATACGCACCTTTACTAAATTGTTGTTGAAGACTGTTACTAACAGAATCTTTTTTTGCATTTAATCCTAACCTACTATAACAAAATTGCATGTTATACAACGCTTGTTCTTTACGTATGTCAGCATTAAATTTTACTAAAAATGTATCGTAACAATTAATTGCTGTAGCATACTCTTGTAAGTTATTTTGAAAAGTAACTGCATTTTCAAACAATGCATCTGCTATGCGTTTGTTAGATTGAACAAGTTGCTCTTCTTGTAAAGGAACATCTTTCATTAATCCTTCAAAACTTAAATCTTTGGCAACTGGTGTTTGTAAATTGTCGCTCATATTTTGAACAGACGCAGGTGGGGCATCGTCAACATCTGAAATGGCACTTGGTGCAGCATTTACAACCGTATTTTGATTCATATTTTCAAAAGCAGCCTGTCTACGCCAATTATCAACATTGGGTCTTGTGCCCCATTTACTTTTAAATTCTGAACTACCTTTTTGTTTTAAAGATAAATTGTTAAAGTAAAAATCAGTATTACTATCACTTCCAAAAATATTTGGAGATGTTGGTGCCGTATTATTTCCATTCAGTGCCGTATTGTTTTCACTACCAAAATCTATAGCTTCTTCTTTTAAACCTTCGGCCTTGCGTAATTTTTTTACCAATTTTCTTACTAAAGTATTTCTTTCTATTTCAGGAAGTTGGGCTATTCGTTGAACACTATCTTCAAAATGAATAACAGCATTATTTGTAGTAATTATTTTTAAAGCTGTTTTTCTGTATGCAACTTTTGCTTTGCTCTCTTCGTCTAAATTATCAATGGCAATACTATCATTTGCATTGTGAGCTTCTTGATATTTTTTTTGAGCAAAATACAAATCACCCAT
>JBMLQZ010000392.1:0-6832 GCA_049241285.1 Chitinophagaceae bacterium
AAGTTTGCTAGCAAAAAAAACGATTAAAGTGGTGAGTGATCAGTTAAGAACGCCAACTTACGTATTTGATGTATGTGCAGGATTAGTTGCAATGATTCAACAACAGTTTGTAGGAACTATACATTTAGCTGGTAAGAATATTATTTCGCCTTATGATATGGCTGTTACAATTGCTACTGTAACCAATTTAAATGCATCTTACATTGAAAAAGTTACTGCTGCTACATTTGTTGAAAAGGTACGTAGGGCAAAAAAATCGGGATTAAAAATTGATAAGGCTATGCAGCAATTGCAATATCAACCTGTTAGTTTTGAAGAGGGGATACGTTTAACTTTTGCAACCAATAAAAATCCCTAACAACAAAGTTGATAGGGATTTTATGTTTTTATCGATAAATAAAAAGTCCTATAATCCTAGCACTTGTTTCATGTTATAAATACCTTTTTTATTTGCAATAAATTCAGCTGCTAAAACTGCTCCGCCTGCAAAACCAATTCTATTATGGGCTGTATGAATAATTTCAATATCATCAATTGTTGATTGGTATTTTATTTTATGTGTGCCTGGAGCTGGATCTATTCTTTCACTAATAATTTCAAGCTCATCAGGGTTATCGCTGATATGATTTACCCACTTTTTCTTTTGTGTGATATTTTGCAAAATTTGTTCTGCTAAAGTAATAGCAGTACCACTTGGTGCATCTTTTTTTTCTGTATGATGAATTTCTTCTAGCATTACTTGATAGTTGGTATGTTTATTCATGAGTTGAGCTAAATAGGTATTTAGTTCGAAAAATAAATTTACCCCAATGCTATAATTGCTTGCGTAAACCAAAGCTCCATTGGTGCTTTGACACAAGTTTTCTATCGTTGACCAATCGACTAACCAACCTGTGCTACCACAAACAACAGGAATGCCTGCTTGTAAGCAAGTAGTAAGATTTTGAACAGCACTGTGTGGACTTGTAAATTCAATGGCTACATTACATTGTTGCAAATTTTCTTTAGTAAATTCATGTTGGTTATGAATATCTATTTTTAAAGGAACTGTATGCCCTTTTTCTAATGCAATAGCCTCAATTGCTTTGCCCATTTTTCCGTATCCAATTAGTGCAATTTTCATAAAAATTAGGTGGGTTTATTGGTGTTGAATGATGAGATGATTGTTAACGTGCTAAGCTACTTTTTTTATGTGTAGCATTTTTAAAACTTAGCGTTAAACCTACACCTGGTACTTTACTTGCAGGATTGTATGTTGGTTGAATATGTAAACTTAAATCGTCGCTAACATCAAAGTTTTTTAGATGACCAAAAACGGTAGCGTCAATAACATTAACGCCCCATAAAATTAAAAACCAAAAAACAGAATAATCTCTGTCTCTACGAAAAGCATTACGATAAGTTTGTAACGAACCTAAACTTAAATTAGCTATTTCAGGGTCTATATTAAAATAATCGGTACTATCTCTACCTTGACCTACAGGTAATTGAGCTTTGTATCTCGCTTCGTAGGCAAATTTTGTTTTATTGTAATACTTGTTGTTATAAAAGAAAGTAATTACTGGTATGCTTAAAGCACCATATACCAATGGAATTTTCCAGTATTCTTTATTATATGCTTGTCCCCATCCTGGAATTAATGCTGAGCGTCGAGTTGCAATTCTTGGGTCGTGTTTTTTAAATGGTAAAGTGGTATCTTTTTGTTTTGTAAGCTTCTTTTTACCAACTGTATTATTTGTACTGGCTGTTTTTTTTGTAGTATCTGTTACACTACTAATAAGCTGTGTTGTGCTAAGTGTTTCTTTTTCTGATTGGGCATTTATACGAGTTGTAACAATGCTTATAAAAACTACTAACAACAATACAGATTTATAGCTTGAACGATGTTTTATTAAATAATTTGGTTGCATATTGATATGCTGTACAAGTGTGCGACGCCACTGAAGTTGCATATTGTTATAACCGTTGATTACCCAAAAAAAACATTGTATCATGTTGTTCTGTAACAAATTGTTTAGCTTACGACTACATTCATTTGGTCGAGAATTTTATTGAGTTCTTCTAATGAAAAATACTCTAACGTTATACTTCCTTGACCATTTTTATTATGTACCATTTTTACTTTGGTACTAAAATGTGATGCTAAATTATCTTCTATTTTTTTATAGGCTGGTGGCAATTGGTTATTTGTGGTAGGTTTAACAGTTGGTGTATCGTTTTTGAATAATTTACGCACCAATTCTTCTGTTTGACGAACACTTAAACCTTTGTTTTTGATTTCGTTGAAAGCAAATAATTGTCTATCAACAGTATCAATATTAATTAAAGCTCTTGCATGACCCATACTTAAGCTGCCATTTCTAACAGCTGTAACAATGTCTGGTGGCAATTTTAATAAACGAATGTAATTGGTAACAGTGCTACGTTCTTTACCCATACGTTCTGCAACTTGCTCTTGTGTATAGTTTAGCTCTTCCATCATACGTTTATAACTTAAACCAATTTCTATGGCATTTAAGTTTTCTCGTTGAAGGTTTTCTAATAAAGCTAATTCTAAAAGTTCTGCATCGTTTGCACTACGTATGTAAACAGGAACATCTTTTAAGCCGGCAATTTTACTGGCTCTAAACCTACGTTCACCTGCAATTAATTGATATTTTCCATTGGTAAGTTTGGTAACGGTTAATGGCTGAATAATATCATGAATGGCAATAGATGAGGCAAGTTCGTTTAATGCAGTTTCGTCGAAATCTCTTCTTGGTTGTTTAGGATTTACAGATATATCATCAATGGCTACTCTTGTTGAGCTAGTAACTTGTTCTACTACTTCATTTTTTAATTTGCCTTCAGTTGTTTGTAGTTCTGTATCTATATTTTGTAGCAAAGAACGAATGCCTTTACCCAATAAATCTTGTTTTAATTTAGGAGCTGCCATAATTTATATATTAATGTTTACTTTCAGAAAAAAGATGATAATTTATGAAGTAAACTACTATTCGTTATTCTAAAATTCTTTCTTCGTTTGTCATTTTGGTCATCTCATTTTTTTGCAAAATTTCTTTAGCAAGATTGAGATAATTGGTAGTGCCTTTACTATCTGCATCGTATAAAATTACTGGCTTTCCTACACTTGGTGCTTCGCTTAAACGGGTGTTTCTGTGAATAATGGTGGCAAAAACCATATCATCAAAGTGGCGTCTTACTTCACTTACAACTTGGTTGCACAAACGTAATCTTCCATCATACATGGTCATTAAAATACCTTCAATTTGTAAGTCTGGATTTAAGCGACTTTGAACAATTTTTACCGTATTTAATAATTTTCCTAAACCTTCTAACGCAAAAAATTCGCATTGAACGGGAACAATTACACTATCAGAAGCTACCAAAGCATTTACTGTAATTAAGCCTAAAGAAGGAGAGCAGTCAATAATAATAAAATCGTATTTATGCTTAACAGAAGCTAAAATGTTTTTCATTACATTTTCTCTGTTAGGATAGTTAATCATTTCTATTTCTGCACCCACTAAATCTATATGACTAGGTAATACATCTAAATGAGGAATTTCACTTTTTAGAATTACATCTTCAGCTTTGGCATTATTAACCATGCAATCATATAAGCTATTGGTTACATTTTGTAAATCGAAACCTGTACCTGTAGTACTATTTGCTTGTGGATCTGCATCTACTAATAACGTGTTGTATTCTAAAACGGCTAAACTTGCAGCAATATTTATTGCAGAAGTTGTTTTACCAACACCACCCTTTTGATTTGCGATTCCTATAATTCTTGCCATATATTTTCCTCCAATCTGATTTTTTTTCAGAAAGTTTATTCTCAGGTTAATTTACTTGTTTTTACAAAAATCGTAGAAAACGAGCAGAAAAAATAGATTCTACTTAAAATCTACACACATTAAAAGCACAAGTTGGCAAATGTAAAAGATTACAGAAGTATTTACAAGTTGAATATTGAAATTAGTGAAATAGTATATGAATGAACAAAAAAAGCAGACAAAGAATTGATTCAATGTCTGCTATTCAATGTTTTATTATTTAGAAAAAATTAAATATATATGGTTTCGCCAATTTTTGGAAGTAATAATTGTTTTCCTGCTGCTGAAAAACTATTAATAGCAGCTGAAGTATCCACTTTAATATATCCAAAAGTATCATAATGTACGCCAACAACTTTGTTACACTCAACAAAGTCGCTAGCTCTAATAGCATCAGCTACATCCATTGTAAAATTGTCACCAATGGGTAAAACAGCAAAATTAAGCTTAGCCCAAGTAGGAATTAATTGCATATCTAATGTTAAAGCTGTATCTCCACTGTAATAAAAATTACCTTCATCAGTCATAAAAATAAATCCTAATGGGTTGCCGCCATAGCTTCCATCAGGTAATCCACTACTATGATGAGCAACAGTACATTTTACTACACCAAAATCAAAAGACCATTTTCCACCAGTATTCATTGGGTGAATATTTTCTATCCCATTTTTCGAAATCCAATCAGTTACTTCGTATGCTCCTACAACTTTACATTGTGTGCGTTTAGCAATATCAATAGCATCGGCTATATGATCTTGATGGCCATGACTTAGAAAAATGTAATCAACTGCAATTGAATCAATGTCAATATCTTTCGCTAATTCATTGTATCGAATAAATGGATCGAACAAAATGTTTTTTCCTTTTACATTTACCAAAAAACATGAATGGCCAAAATAAGTAAGTTTCATATTAAGAAATTTTAGAACTAAGAAAATGGTGTTATAGATAACAATGAAACAATGTTTACCAATTATTGTTACAAAAGAATAGAAAAATTTAAAAAGAAAGACATTTATGAGAAGTGCAGGAACTTGGTGGATAATTGCAGCAATCATGCTTTTGTTAGATGTATATGTATATCAAGCAATAAAAACTGTTAACCAAAATAGTAGCGAAAAAGCAAGAATTGTTACGCAATATGTTTATTGGTTTATAGCATTAGCAACGCTTATTAGCTTAATATCTCTGCCGTACATACAGTTTCTTCAAACCAACAAAATTTTTAGAAATTATGTTTTTGCTATTATGGTTGGATTGTTTCTTTCTAAAATGGTAGGGTCTGTTTTTTTGTTGGTAGATGATATTCGAAGAATATTTATGTGGATTGTTGGTAAAATTGCAGCGTCGAAAGAAATTCATGCAACCGATGAAATGAATGGTATATCTAGATCGGTGTTTTTAAGTTGGATGGGCTTAGGAGTTGGAGGAAGTTTATTTGGTACACTACTATATGGGTTCTCAAATAAATACAATTATCAAATTAAAAAAGTATCGTTACAATTTGCTAATTTACCCAATGCCTTTAAAGGATTAAAAATTGTACACATAAGCGATATTCATAGCGGTAGCTTTAACAACAAAGCAGCCGTACAAAAAGGGATTGATTTAATTTTACAACAACAAGCAGATTTAATTTTGTTTACAGGCGATTTGGTAAATGATAGGCATGAAGAAATGATAGATTATGCCCCTTTGTTTAGCCAATTAAAAGCTCCCTTAGGTGTTTACAGCACATTAGGCAATCATGATTATGGCGATTATGTGGCCTGGCCTTCAATTGAGGCAAAAAAAGAAAATCTTTCCAAATTAATTGCACTCCAAAAACAAATGGGATGGCGTTTATTAATGAATGAGCATATTGTTTTTGAAAAGGAAGGAGAGAAGATAGCTTTATTAGGAATTGAAAATTTTGGTGCAAAAGGAAGGTTTCCTAAATATGGAAAAATGCAAAATGCTTATCCTGGAACAGAAAATATACCTTTTAAAATTTTAATGAGTCATGATCCTAGTCATTGGGATTATCAGGTTAAAAAAGAATACAAAGACATAGATTTAATGCTTAGTGGTCATACTCACGGTATGCAATTTGGCTTAGAAAATCCATATTTTAAATGGAGTCCTGTTCAATGGATGTACAAACAATGGGCTGGATTGTATGAAGATGGAAATCAAAAATTATATGTAAACAGAGGATTTGGTTTTATTGGTTATCCTGGAAGAATTGGAATTATGCCAGAAATAACTGTTTTAGAATTGAGCTAATTACATTTATCGTTTACTAATTTTATTCATACTTATATTTTTTTGTAGGCTACACTTAAATCTATTTACTGTAGAAGATCTTAGCTCAACATGTTTTGTACTTCTGCCTTTCATTCGTTTACGCCACATTTTAAAACTACTTGGTTTACTATTGGCACGCATTAATTCAATAACGTCTTTTTCTTTTAATCCAAATTGAAATTCAATAGCTTCAAAAGGGGTTCTGTCTTCCCAAGCCATTTCAATAATTCTATCAATATCAATTACCGTTAATGTAGTTTCCATAATGTAATATTCGTTTGTAAAACAATCAATCTTGCAAAGTGTTTTAGAAACTTAAAATACATCCATTCAATTTTGGCACAATGATTGAAAATGTTTTTGAAAATGACAATTATGAAAAAAATATTCTTATCAACCCTAATTCTTTTTGTTGCAGTAGTTGGTTTACAAGCACAGGGTTTTAGAGCAGGTGTAAAATTGGGAGCAATTGGTACAAAAATAGACGGTCAATCTTTTGAAGATGGATATCAACTTTCTTATCAAGCCGGTATTTTTACAGAAATTGATTTTAATAAAAAATTCGGTATTCAACCAGAATTATTGTTTAGTCAAACTGCTAGTAAAACTGTTTCAGGATTAAATCCAATCACATCTGAACTTTTTGCCAGTAGAAATGTGAAACTAAATTATTTAAGTATTCTCATCTTCTTTTCATCATAATTAAG
>JBMLQZ010000393.1:0-6366 GCA_049241285.1 Chitinophagaceae bacterium
TCATCTTGTTCGTACATACCATGAAACTTAATTAATGCATGATCATCTTCTCTTACAGCACCGGTAATTTCATCGAGTAAGCTATCTTGTAAAGTGCCACGTAAGCCACTACTTTTTACTTTTATATCTTCTACTATTGATAGCTTTTGTATATCACTCATAAGGTTCTAAATTTATAATCAAACTGCTTCAGTAAATATCCGTTAATATACATCTTTCATGTATCTACCTTCTGTTTTCAATTGGTCAAAATATTTTTTTGCAGCGTCAATTTCCATTTTTCCAACTTCTGAAAAGATAGTTATAATTGCTTGTTCAACATCTTTGCTCATTGGATCTTTTTCACCACAAACATATAAGTAAGCTCCATTGTTTATCCATGCAAAAAATTCAGCTGCATGTTGCAATAGCTTATCAGTAACAGTTGCATATTTTTGGTGATTTAGTGAAAATGCAACACTCATTTTTGTTAATACACCTGTGTTAAACCAGTTTTGCCATTCGGTTTGATAGTAGAAGTCTGTAACAAAATTTTCTTCCCCAAAAAATAACCAATTTTTTCCTGTTGCACCAAGTGCATCTCTTTCAGCAACAAACGAACGGAAAGGAGCAATGCCTGTTCCTGGCCCAATCATGATAATGTCTTTGTCTGCTGCTGGCAAACGAAAACGTTTATTAGGCTGTATGAAAAATGGTATGGTATCACCTTCTTTTTTACCCTCAAAATAAGAAGTACAAAGCCCTTTTTTGGCAACATCATTTACTGTAAAAGTATCTTGTAAGGCAATAATATGAACTTCGCTGCCATGAGCATTTGGTGAAGATGCTATATTGTAAATACGAGGTGCTATAAATGATAAGCTATTCAAAAATTCTTCAAATTGTGTAGCATTTAAAGGATATTTTCTGAGTAAATCAATTAAATCGGTTCTTGTTGAAGGAATATTTTCATTATTAGCAATTACAGCAAATTGTTTAACAGCTTTCTCTAATAAATAACTGATATTAATTCTAGTTGTTAGCAGTTCTTTTATAGTAGCTGTTTCGTTTTTCCAAGTGATGGTTTTATTACCATCAATTTGTGTAATTGCCAAAATTTCTTCCACAATTTGTGGTTGATTTTCTGGATTTATTGCTATTGAATCACCGGGCAAATAATCAATGTCATCTGCACCTAATTCAATATGATAGGCTTTTTTAGTTGAACCTGTAGCTGTTAAATTAATGTTTGATAAAACAGTTGCTTCGTATATTTTTTTTCCGGGTTTTTTCTCTGTTACAACAGGTTTAGCTACTGTGGCTACTGCTGTATCTGCATTTGTAGCATCTGTTGTAAATAAAGAGTTAATGACAGCATCGAACCATTTAGTAGCATCTGTTTCATAATCAACATCGCATTTTTGTAAAGGCACAATTCTGTTGCCACCAAGCTTTTGCAATTGTATATCTACATCTTCTCCTGTTTTGCAATAAAGCGGATAAGAAGTATCGCCAAGAGCAAGTACGCCATATTTCATATTTGGTACTTTAAACCCATTTTGATGAATATGATCGTAGAATTTTTTTGCCGCTTCTGGTGGCTCACCTTCACCTTGAGTACTAATAACGGTAAAAAAATACTCTTCTTTGGTAAGGTCTGTTAATCTATATTGGTCTAATGCAACCAATTTTGTTTGTATACCTTTTTGTTTAGCTTTTGTAGCTAAATCGGTAGCTACTTTTTTAGAGTTACCAGTTTCTGTACCGTATGCTATAGTTATTTTTTTACTAGTAGTTGTACTGTTTGTAAGGCTAGTGGTGTTTGTAATATCTGCACTTAGTTTTCCTGCAATAAAGCCATGTAACCAAGTAAGTTCTTGTTTACTAAGTAAGGCTAATTGATTGTTCCAATGCAGTATTTTTTCTTCATCCAACATAATTGGTACTCTTTATTTTTCTAATTCTTTAAATATGCTACCCTCTACAGGATCCGTTTGAAACCATTTGAATTGCTCATATAATTCAACTACTTGTCCTACTACTACTAAGCTTGGTGAGCTAAATGTTTTATTGGCAAAATCACTAGCACATTTTCTTAAACTACTGATATTAATTTTTTGATGAGGCGTAGTTGCTTGTTCAATTATAGCTAATGGCACATCTTTTTTGCCCATGTATCTTAATAATAGTTCTGCTAAATGAATTACATTTTTTGAAGCCATATAAAATACCAAAGTATCGTCTGTGGCTGCTAAATAACGCCATTTATCAGAGTTGTAATTGGTGCTAGGATTAAAGGTTATCCATTGTACACCTTGTGCATAGCCTCTTGCAGTAAGTGGTATGCCTGTGTATGCAGAAGCACCAGCGGCTGCTGTAATTCCTGGAATTATTTCAAAAGGAATATCGTATTGAACAACTGTTTGCAATTCATCTAACACATTGCTAAAAAATGCAACATCGCCACCTTTTAAACGTAATACTTTTTTGCCTTGTAATGCATGTGTGGCAATTAGTTCATTTATTTCATCTTGTGTATACGATGCATTGTTGTAACCTTGTTTTCCTGCTAATATTACTGTTACATTTTTAGGTGCATGATTACTAATAATATCTGGATTTACCAATCTATCGGTAATAATTACATCTGCAACTGCTAATGCTTTTTGTAGCTTTAAAGTAATTAAATCTGCATCACCTGGTCCTGCACCTGCAATTATAACACTGCCTTTTGTTTGTATAGAATTTATTGGTTTCATTGGTGTAAAATAACTTTTGCATGCTTGATTTTACAAAAATTGATATGACTGATTGATTTTTATTAATATAGTTGCTACTAGTTGCTTGTGTTGAAATGATAGCCCTGATTGAAGCGAAAAGCCTCTGTTTGCAGGGCTTGTAGCGAAAAGCAGGACTGCTGTTGAAATAAGATACAAACGATGAGCTTCTTAATTTTTAAAATAATCCTTCAATTGATAAATATCTTTCTCCTGTATCGTAATTAAAGGTTAATACTGTTGATCCTTCTGGTATTTCGGCTAATTTTTTTGCTACGGCAGCCAATGAAGCACCTGTAGAAACACCTACTAAAATACCTTCTTCTTTTGCAATACGTTGTGCATAATCATACGCTTCGTCTTTGCTTACTTGTATTACACCATCTAATATTTCTTTATTTAAAATAGAAGGAACAAAACCTGCACCTATACCTTGTAATGGGTGAGGGCCTGGAGTTCCACCGCTTAATACTGGCGATAATTCTGGCTCTACAGCAAACACTTTAAGATTCGGAAATTTTTCTTTTAATACTTCTGCAACACCCGTAATATGACCACCAGTTCCTACACCTGTAATGTAGTAGTCTACACCATTTGGGAAATCTTTGATAATTTCTAAAGCAGTTGTTTTTCTATGTATTTCACTGTTTGCAGGGTTGTCAAATTGTTGAGGCATCCAAGCATTGGGTGTACTATTCGTTAATTCTGTTGCTTTTTCTATTGCACCTTTCATGCCTTTTTCTCTTGGTGTTAAAACAAATTCAGCACCGTATAAAGCCATTAAGCGTCTGCGTTCAATGCTCATACTTTCAGGCATTACTAAAATTATTTTGTATCCTTTAACAGCAGCAACCATGGCTAATCCTATGCCTGTGTTACCTGAAGTAGGTTCAATGATTACACTGTTTTTATTTAATATTCCTTTAGCTTCTGCATCTTCAATCATTGCTAAAGCAATACGATCTTTAATGCTTGAACCTGGATTTGTTTTTTCTAATTTTATGTATACTTGGTGTTTGTTGCCATATAAATTATTGATACGAACATGTGGTGTGTTACCAATGGTTTGTAAAATGTTATTTGCTATCATATTTTTCTTTTTAGTGTCTAATAAATTATATTACAAAATTGAGTATCTCAGAAAATGTTTGGCTGCCCCTTACCGTTACTTCACTTTTATGATATACAACCGAAAAAGGATCAACACTATTTGTTAGCCAAACATTACCACCAATAATACAATCATGGCCAATTACTGTTTTTCCACCAAGAATGGTAGCACCACTATAAATTACTACGTTGTCTTGAATAGTTGGGTGACGCTTACTTGCAGCATTAGCTTTACTTACATTTAATGCACCTAAAGTAACCCCTTGATATATTTTTACATTATTACCAATAGTGGCTGTTTCACCAATTACAATTCCTGTTCCATGGTCTATGGTAAATGAACTGCCAATAGTAGCAGCAGGATGAATATCTATTCCTGTTTTGCTGTGTGCATATTCTGCAAATAATCTTGGTAATGTAGGAGTTTCTTGTAGGTGCAATTGATGTGCAATACGATGAACAGAAGTTGCGTAAAAACCTGGATAAGCTACAAATACTTCTTCAATTGATTTTGCTGCCGGATCGAATTGATGTGTAGCAGCTGCATCTTTCAATAAAGCATTGTAAATGCTAGGAATAGCATTGAAGAATTGATGACTATTGTGTTCTACCAATTCTTGAGATTTGAAAATATCGAATAAAATAGCATTAAAAGCACTTTGTAAATAATCGTATCTTTTTGACAAAGCTGCTTCTGTTTGTTGCATTTCGTTGCATAATCCAAATAGAAATACAAACAACTCATTAATGAATTGTTCTGTTTGCAACTTGTTTGGAAAGTTTCCCAAACTATTTAAGTTACGCTGTAATAATTGCTGTATAAAGTTGCTTTTATTCATTGTTTACTATTGTATCATACATGCACCAACAGTTACATTGCTTGTTTCGTCAATTAATATCGCACCTCCGTTTACTCTAAGAGATTGATAACTATCAAAAGCAATTGGTTGAGCTGTTTTAATGGTTGCTTTTACAATATCATTTAAAGCAGCATTTTCAACATCTGCTTCTTTTTCAAGCGTATTTACATTTATCTTATACTCAATACTTTTTACTACACTTCTTACTCTGGTGCTATTCAATTGTAATAAATACTTTTTACCAGCTGTTAATGGTTTGCTATCCATCCAACATAAAACTACTTCAACCTCTTGTTCAACCTGTGGTAGGTTTTTATCATGCACCAAAACATCTCCACGACTAACATCTACATCATCTGCCAAATGTAGAATAACACTTTGTGGAGCAAAAGCTTCAGCTACTTCTTTTCCTGCTAGTTCTATTTTGCTAATGGTACTTTTTACACCAGATGGTAATACGGTAATAGCATCACCTACTTTATAAATGCCACTAATTATTTTTCCTGCATAACCTCTATAATCATGCAGTTCTTCAGTTTGAGGACGAATAACATATTGAACCGGAAAACGAGCATCTGTAAGGTTAATATCATTTGCTAACGATACGTTTTCTAACAGGTGCAAAAGTGTTTCACCTTCGTACCAATTTAAGGCTGTTGATTTGTCTACAATATTATCGCCGTTTAATGCACTAATAGGTATGTAAGTAACTTCTTTTATGCCTAGTTGTTTTGCTAATTCAGCATAATCAATAACAATATTGTTATACACATCTTGAGAGTAGTTTACCAAATCCATTTTGTTAATGGCAACTACCACATGTGGAATATTTAGTAATGAAGCAATAATTGAATGTCTTCTTGTTTGTTCAATTACCCCTTTTCTTGCATCAATTAAAATGATGATTAGTTCTGAGTTGGATGCACCTGTAACCATGTTTCTAGTGTATTGAATATGACCAGGAGCATCGGCTATAATGAACTTGCGTTTAGGTGTATTAAAATATTTATATGCCACATCAATGGTAATACCTTGTTCTCTTTCAGCACGTAAGCCATCGGTTAATAACGCTAAATCAATTTCACCATCTTCTCTGTTTTTGGTTTGTTTTTCTAACGCTTCTAAATGGTCAATCATAATACTTTTACTATCATATAAAAGTCTACCAATTAAAGTGCTTTTCCCATCATCAACACTACCAGCTGTTATAAATCTTAGTAAGTCCATACAAATTATAAGTTATCATTTATGAGCTATGAAATGAGCGTATTTGTTTTTAACTCTTCATTTATAATTCATCATTTGGTTAAAAATATCCATTTTTCTTTCTGTCTTCCATGGCTGCTTCACTCACTTTGTCATCAATTCTTGTTTCACCACGTTCACTAGTTTTGGTGGCAATTATTTCATGAATAATATCATCAATATTGCTAGCATTACTTTCAACAGCAGCAGTACATGTCATATCACCAACGGTTCTGTATCGTACTTTTTTTACAGATATTTTATCAGATGGTTCTAATTCAATAAAAGATGACATAGCAACTAATTGCCCTTCATATTCAAGTACTTCTCTGTCATGTGCAAAGTAGATAGATGGTAAATCAATATTTTCTCTTCTGATGTAATTCCAGATATCT
>JBMLQZ010000394.1:0-5086 GCA_049241285.1 Chitinophagaceae bacterium
AATGGCTTTACCAAAATCAACAATTCTATTTGAAACCGTTGAAAAAACCTCTTGATCTGGATCGTCAATTAGTGTAAAAAGGGCGTTAATTTCTTTGGTCTGTTGCATAGTATTGTTGTAATTAAAGCGTTGTAACCGAAAAAATATTCTTCAAACACAAATACTACACTTCAACGTTCAAACTAAATCAAAAATTATATAGTAATGAAACTTTATTTATTCTACACATGTGGAAATGTATGGTTGGTTATTTTAAAAAAGCAAATAGTTCAAGAAAAAAACAAAACTTAAACAAAGCCATTTACCAAACATTTAGCAACTGATGCTAAAAATTAATACCGAAGGTTCATTGAAAAGTACGTATTTTGTAAATAAATTATTGATTAACAAGCATATATGTCATTAACAACTATCACTCCAAAGTTTGCCACTCCTGCTCAATCTTCCTTACACAACGAATTAAAAAAGAGAGTTCAACAATATTTCGATGAAAAGGGAATTTCTACAACTGGGAATGGTAATCTATTTTTTAAAGCTATTAGTATGATTACCGCTTTGGTAGTTGTGTATATTCATTTAGTATTTTTTACACCCATTTGGTATTGGGCTATTGTAGAGTGTGTTTTAATGGGTGGATTGGTTGCTGGTATTGGTTTTAATGTAATGCATGATGGTAGTCATGGAAGTTTTAGCAATAAAAAACTATTCAACAAAATTGCTGCAACATCAATTAACCTATTAGGTGCAGATCATTTTATGTGGAATATGAAACATAACATGATACACCATTCTTTTACAAATGTTGATGGTGTTGATGATGATATAGAAATTGGTGTGTTAATGAGAATGGCACCTACACAAAAGCGTTTAAAAATGCATAAGTTTCAGCATTTTTATTTTTGGTTTTTATACATGCTTTTATACATGTTTTGGATGTTTTTTACTGATTATAAAAAATATTTTACCCAAAAAATTGGAACCATTCGTTTAAAGAAAATGAGTTTAAAAAACCATCTTACTTTTTGGAGTGTAAAAGTGTATCATACAGCTGCATTTATTGTAATTCCTATAATAATGCTAGGATGGTTAAATTGGTTGATAGGTTTTTTAGTAATGAGTATGGTTGCAGGGTTTACTTTAAGCATTGTTTTTCAACTTGCACATACAGTTGAGCATACTGCTTTTCCTTTAGTTGATGAAGCTAGTAACAAATTACCTGATGAATTTGCTGCTCATCAAATAAAAACAACTGCCAATTTTGCTACAAAAAATAAATTGATTAGCTGGTTAGTTGGGGGATTGAATTTTCAAATAGAACATCATTTGTTTCCAAAAATTTCACACGTACATTATCCTGCAATTAGTGAAATTGTTAGAAATGTTTGTAGAGATTACCAATTACAATATATTGAATATCCTACAATGCGTAAAGCAGTTTGGGCTCATGTACGTTTTTTAAGAGATTTAGGGAATAATGATTAATTGTAAACTATTTCATTTCGTTGAATAAAAAAAGCCTTGAAGTATTTTATATTTCAAGGCTTTTTGTTGCAATAGATTTTGCGGCAATAAAACCGGTAGTCCAAGCATTTTGAAAATTAAACCCTCCAGTTATGCCATCAATATTTAAAATTTCACCAGCAAAATAAAGATTAGGTTGTTTTTTGCTTTCCATGGTATTGGCATCTATTTCTTGTAGTTCAATGCCGCCAGCTGTAACAAATTCTTCTTTAAAAGTAGTTTTTCCACTTATATTAAATTGATAATTTGTAAGCAATGTAATAAGCTTATTTTGTTGAGTCTGTGTAATTTCTGACCAATTATTAGTTTCAGGTATAGAAATAGTTTGTAACAAATATTGCCAAAAACGATTAGGCAACCCAAATGGGTTTCTTGCACCTATTTTTTGGGTTCGATGGTTATTTCGAATATGTTGCCATTGCTCTCTTAATTCAGCTTCATGTATGCTTCCTAGCCAATTAATTGTAATACTAAATTGATAAGCTTTTGCAGCTAATTCTGTTGCCGCTAATGCTGAAAGTCTTAATACCGCTGGACCACTAAATCCCCAATGAGTAATTAATATTGGCCCATTTACATTGAATTTTGTACCTGATAATTTAATGTTTACTTGAGGAATACAAATTCCCATCAATTCAGTAATTGTACTATTGGGGATATTAAAAGTGAACAACGATGGCACTGGTGAAACGATGGAATGGCCGCTAAATGCCAGCCAATCAAATTGGCTTAATTTAGGAAAACCACCAGCTGCTATACACAAATAATCTGCTTCTATTGTATTAGTATTGCTTTGCAAGAACCACTTACCATTGATATTTTGAATACGTTCAATGGTACAATTTAATGCAATCTTTACTTTACAAGCATCGGCTTCGTTTAGTAAACAATTTATGATAGTTTGAGAAGAATCAGTAATTGGAAACATTCTTCCGTCTGCTTCTATTTTTAATTGCACTCCCTTATTTTCAAACCAATGAACAGTATGTTTTGTGTTAAACCAATGAAAAGCCTTTTTTAAAAACTTTTCGCCTCTTGGATATTTTTTAACCAATTCATCAATTTCAAAACATGCATGAGTAACATTACAACGACCTCCACCACTAATCTTTACTTTGCTTAATAGCTTATTGTTTTTTTCAACAATAGTTACCTCCAAATTAGGATTTGCTTTGGCTGCATTGATGGCACAAAAGAAACCAGCAGCTCCTCCACCAATTACTACCAATTTAGGCTTTTTAAGTTGAGGTGCCACATTCATAAATTACTTGAAATTGTTTTTATACGAAATCTTAAAATAGTACAACTTCAGATGGTGTTAGATTAGAATTTTTCTTTTCGGAAGATTCTATAAAACTATAATCTGAAAGAATTAATGCTTTCCCCTTTTTTACACAAACATCATGTTCAAAATGAACAGATGGCTTACCGTCTTTTGTTCTAACAGTCCAACCATCCTCATCTGTATAAACATCTTTTGTACCCATATTTATCATCGGTTCAATAGCAAGTACTAGGTTCTCTTTAAGTTTCATTCCTGTTCCTCTTGTTCCAAAATTGGGCATTTGTGGGTCCTCATGTAAGCTTTTACCCAATCCATGACCAACTAATTCTCTAACAACTCCGTATTGATGCTTTTTTTCTGTATGTTCTTGAATGGCATAGGCAATATCACCAATTCTATTATTTACAATTGCCTTCTCAATTCCTTTATACAAACTTTCTTTGGTAACATTTACCAACCGTCTTCTTTCTTCCGTCATTTCTCCCAGCATAAATGTATATGCATGATCGCCATGCCAACCATTTAATATTACCCCAAGATCTATACTAACTATATCACCATCTTGTAATGGTTTATTATTAGGAAATCCATGAACAACTACATCATTTACACTTGCACAAATATTAAATGGATAACTACTTTTATAATTATAAAATGATGGAATTGCTTTATTATCCTTAACAATTGTTTCGCATAGCTTATCAATTTCTAAAGTGGTAACTCCTGGTTTAATCATTGCCGCTACTTCTGCTAAAGTAGTGCTCACCAAAGTGGCAGCCTTTTTCATTAATGCAATTTCTGCATCTGTTTTATAAAAAACCATATTTCTAAAATGACTCATGATTGTTAGAACTAAATATCAAAAATGTATTGCAATATATAGAAACAAAAAACCTGTTAGTATTATCCAACAGGTTAAATATTCAATTAATTAATAAAAATTATATAGTAGAGGTACTTACAGTATTTTGTCTTCCCTGAACTCTGCCACTACTCATTAACCCATCATATTGACGCATTAATAAATAAGTTTCAATTTGTTGTAAAGTATCTAAAACTACACCTACCATAATTAATAAGCTAGTGCCACCAAAGAAAGTACTAAACCCTTGAGTAACACCTAATCTTTGTGCAAAGCCAGGCATAATACCTACTAAAGCTAAAAATATTGCACCAGGTAAGGTAATCTTATCCATTATAGCACCAATGTAATCTGCAGTAGGTTGTCCAGGTTTTACGCCAGGAACAAATCCATTATTTCTTTTCAAATCTTCAGCTATTTGCTTAGGATTAAAAATTAAGGCAGTATACAAAAAGGTAAATCCAATAACCATTACAGAATAAATTACCATGTACCAAAAGTTACTATGATCACTAAATATCTGTACAAATCCTTTGGTAGACTCTAGATTAGTAAATGAAACCAAAGTTGGTAAAAACATAATTGCTTGTGCAAAAATGATCGGCATTACACCTGCACTATTTACCTTAACAGGTAAAAATTGTCTAGCACCACCAAATTGTCTATTACCAATAATTTGTTTTGCATAGTTTACAGGTATTTTTCTTACTCCTTGAACAAGGATAATTAACCCCATAATAATGAAAACAAGAATTGCTATTTCTAATAAAAATTCTAACAATCCACCACCAGCTTTTTCACCTTTAGCAGAAAATTCTTGAATAATTGATTGTGGTAAACGTGCTAAGATACCAACCATGATAATAATAGATGTACCATTACCCAAACCTTTATCTTGAATTCTTTCACCCAACCACATTACAAATAAAGTACCAGCTGTAAGAGTAAAAAAAGTTGAGAAAGCAAAGAAAGGAGCATAAGAAGGAATTAAAGCCTCAGCATAATTAGGACTTTTCAAATAAGCAACATATGCACCAGCTTGAAACATGGTAACAACGATTGTTAAATAACGAGTCCACTGATTAATCTTTTTTCTGCCACTATCACCTTCTTTTTGAATTTTTTGCAACTGAGGAACAAGAATACTCATTAACTGCATAAAAATAGATGCAGAAATATAAGGCATAATTCCTAAAGCAAGAATAGATGCTTGAGAAAAAGCTCCTCCAGCAAACGTATCAAACAAGCCAAGAAGACCATTGTTAGAAGAAGCTTTAGCAACATCTAATAAATTAGGATTAATACCTGGTAAAACAATATGTGTTCCTAAACGATAAGTAAAAACAAATGCTAGTGTTACGATTATTTTGCTACGCAATTCTTCAATCGTCCAAATATTCTTTAATGTATCTATAAAT
>JBMLQZ010000395.1:0-3461 GCA_049241285.1 Chitinophagaceae bacterium
ATTTGTTGTTTAACTGTAGCAATATCTGCTGGTGAAATAGTTAGTTTTATTTTTTGATAATTTTTTTTCTTATCTGGTTCAATAAAGTCAAATTCAGTACTTGTAACCTCCCAATCTTTGCTATCGTAATTATCAATTAATATTTTATAAAAAACTGCTTGACGCCAATAATCGCCTCCATCTGGCACTTTATCATTCGGTGCTACAAGTTTACTTTTTGCCTTTTCAATATCTCCAGTTTTATAGTCAACCACGTTTATTTGCTTACCATTAAATTCTAATTTATCTAGCTTTCCTTTTAAAGGAATACAATTGATAAATACATTTCGAATATTTCTTTCAACACTAACTATTTTATGCCATTGATGTATGTATGTATCGTAATAGTTACTCAAAATTTCAGTACCCGATTCTATTCTTCTATTATATTGTTCTTTGGTAAAAATTTCTCTATTTCTATGCATATACCAATTAAAGTCTTGAATAAAAGATTCTTTGCTACCAAAGGTTTCATTGTTATTTTGCATTTTTTTAAACAACTGTTCTAATGAATAGTGAACGGCACTTCCAAACTCTGTTGCTTCATTTCTTGATGAAGGAATTCGAATTAAATTGTTGAAGTAAAATTTAAGTGGACAAGCAAGATAATTGTTTAATGCAGTAACATTCATGGCAAACTTTTCTAAAATTCTGCCAATAAAATCTTCTTCTAAAGTATTTATTTCTGGGGCAATTGTTTTGCCATATTCTAATGTGGCAAATTGAAACATTTGCTCATCACTAAGTTCAATGGTATTTACTTTTATATCATGTTGCTCTAATATTTCAGCCATAAACATAGATGGTTCAAGTAACTTTCCATCTATCTTATACTTGCTAAAAGATATGGTTAGTTGCAGTGCAGCTCTTGTTAATGCTACATAGAATAATCTTCTTAATTCCTCTTCCTCTTTATGTTTTGGTTGGCTAGTAAACATGGTATCTGGCAAGCTATATCCTCCACCTGGTTTGCGTTTCTTTTCCCAATTACTTGCATTGCATCCTACAAAAAACACATATTCAAATTCTAGTCCTTTACTTCCATGTGCTGTTAATAAATTCACCCCTTTATCGTTGCCATTTATTTGCACTAATGGAAGTTTAATATTTTCTTTTTGCATTAGTTCAACTAGTCGCACAAATTCTTCTACTGTCATTGTGGGATTTCTTCTAGTTTCTTCTTTAATGAAATCGAAAAGAGCCGTTAATACTTGCATTAACCAAATTTTATCTGGTTGTTGCATAATATATTCTAAGATGCCTGCTTGCTGAATAATGGTATCCATTAGCTGTTGTAACGTAACGTTAGGTGCAGCTTCAATTAATGCTTCTAAATTCTGGGCTGCTTTAATAATATTTTCATGCAAGCCTTTGCTAAATAAATCTCTTTTGGGTTCACGAATTTTTTCTTGAATAATGGCTCTAAGCGATGTATTGTTTTCTCTAAATGCACGACTATTCACTTCAACTGTAAGTTTTGCTATTTCAATAGATGGAATTTGTAACCAATTGTAATGCAAAATTTCAAATAATAATTCATCGCCACCATAAGGAGCATCATGCTCTGCAACAATATATCGTATAAGTGAAATAATTTTTCTTGCAAAAGGAATATCAAATAAGTTTAAGCTTCGTTTACTGTATGCTGGAATATTTTTTAATTTTAAATACAAAGCCAATTCCTCTCCATATTTATTTTCTTTGTAAATAATGCCTATGTTACTCGGTTGAATTCCTTTCTGAATAAGCATTTCAACCTGTAAGGTTACATCTATCATTTCTTCTCTTTGCGTTCTGTATTCATGCATGATAGGCTGTGTACTGCTATTTAAAAACTTAGTATTAGCAGCTAATAAATCTTTCGAAAGGCCTGGCATTTGTTTTACCAATCGTTCCTCGTTTTTATTAATAAGTGTTTTACTAATATCTAAAATGGGTTGTGTGCTTCTATAATTATTGGTAAGTACAACGGTTAACAAATGCTCTTGATATTTTTGAGCAAATACTTGCATATTTTCAATATTTGCACCTTGAAAGCGATAAATACTTTGGTCATCATCGCCTACAACAAATACGTTAGGAACATCCCAATAATTAATGAGTAATTCTACAATTTTATTTTGTGTACCACTTGTATCTTGATATTCATCTACTAAAATGTATTGATACTTTTCTTGATAGTTGATTAGTAAATGCTCATTTTGTTCAAAGGCTTTAATTACCCAATTGATCATATCGTCAAAGTCATACCAATTCTTCGCTTTCATCATTTCTTGAAAATGGTAAAACTCACCAACAGCTGCACGTAGTTTCTCCATTTTCTCTTTCTCTTCATCAATTTTATTTTGTTTTAATTCTCCTGCTTTAAATTGTTTGTAGGCTTTTTTATACACAAACTCATCTCTAAATTGTATATCTTCTAAATATTCATCAATTTTTGCAAGAATAAATTCAGGTGTCCAACCTTCTCTTTTCATAGTACTGAAAAGTGATCTTAAATTGTTTATCTCAAAATAAACATCTCCTCTATATCTTTTTAATGGATGGTTTTTAGGAAACTGATCAATTAGTTTTGTAAATAAATCAATCGTTTCTAATTCAGAAATAGGATCTAATGCTGTTTTCTCAAATAGGCTTAAATTATCTTGTATTACATCGTTGCAGAAAGCATGAAACGTGTAAATATTTACTTTATAAGCATCTGCACCAATAAAATTAAATAAACGTTTACGCATAGCAACAACACCAGCATCGGTATAAGTAAGGCATAAAATATTTTCTGGTAATGCATCTGTTTCATTTAGTATTTTACCAATTCTAGCACTTAATATTTGTGTTTTACCTGTTCCTGGTCCTGCTATAACCATTACTGGTCCTTCAATACAGTCAACGGCATTTTTTTGTTGTGCGTTAAGTTGATTGTATGCTGTTGTAAATTTTTCTAATTGTATTTGCTTATTCATGTTGTATTTGTGTAAACCGTAAATTAATTCGTTGGTATTACAACCTATTTGATAGTTTGTATGTTTTATTTTGGAAAGATAGATTATGAGCAAAGTATATTCACTAAAAACAGTTCAAAAAATTCCAATTTCTTTAGATATGGCTTGGGATTTTTTTAGTAAGCCAGATAATTTAAAAGAAATTACTCCCAGTAATTTGGGGTTTAATATTATTAGTAAACATCATGGAAAAAAGATGTATGCTGGGCAAATTATAGAATACACGGTAAAGCCATTATTGGGTATTCCTTTGTATTGGATGACTGAAATTACACATGTGGTTGATAAACAATTTTTTGTAGATGAACAACGCTTTGGGCCTTACAGTATGTGGCATCATCAACATCATTTTAAAGAAATTGAAGGTGGCGTAGAAATGACAGATATTGTACATTATAAAATGCCATTGTGGTTTTTAGG
>JBMLQZ010000396.1:0-1704 GCA_049241285.1 Chitinophagaceae bacterium
ATAAGTGCAAAAGCTACATTACAAGCTGTACGTTCAGCAATTGGAATGAATTATGTGTAATTTATATAGGAATATTTTTATAAGATCTAATTGATTTTTACTAAAATTATTCAAGTATTTCTTTCTAATTACTTATTTTCATTTTTCAACTTTGTTTCTCACAAAAAATTATCTTAAAAGAGGGAATTAGCGGCATGGCAAAAACAAAAAAACCAAAACACGTAGCAATTGCAGGAAATATTGGAGCAGGTAAAACTACTTTGACAGAAATGTTGAGTAAACATTACAAATGGATTCCTCAATTTGAAGATGTAGACCATAATCCTTATTTGATGGATTTTTATGAAGACATGCCACGTTGGAGTTTTAATCTTCAAATTTACTTTTTAAATAGCCGATTAAACCAGTTGCTTGAAATTCAAAGAGGAACAGAAACAATTATTCAAGATAGAACCATTTATGAAGATGCAAATATTTTTGCTCCTAACCTTCATGACATGGGCTTAATGAGTAAACGTGATTTTGAAAACTACTACGATTTTTTTCAAACATTAAAATCAATGGTAGAACCACCAGATTTACTTATTTATTTAAAAGCATCTGTTCCTACACTAGTTGCTCAAATACAAAAAAGAGGTAGAGAATATGAAGAAAATATTCGTTTAGATTATTTGAAAAAATTAAATGAATACTATAACAAATTTATTGATGGATATAAAGAAGGTCCTTTGTTAGTAATTGACTGCGATAAAAACAAGTTTGCCGAAAACGAAGAACATTATGGAGATATTATTAGCAAAATAGATAGTCAACTCTTCGGATTATTTTAAAAATATTAAAAGCCTCAATCAAAAAATTGGGGCTTTTTTAATCATATAATTTTTGGTATTTATTCTTCTCCTCTAAATACACAACTTCATTACCATTGTTTATCCTGAATTTCGTTTTAAAAGTTTCCTTCTTTCCAAAACTTGGTAAAAAACAGCTGAAATGTAAATGTGGTCCTGTGGCATAACCAGTATTTCCACTTAAAGCAATATGCTGACCCTTTTTTACGCTATCTCCTACTTTCACCAAAGCTCCATTATAAAAAAGGTGTACATAAGTAGCAAAACTACCATCTGTATGAGCAATAATCACTTTATTACCCATTTGTTTACAAGCATCTTGTAAGCAATTATCTGTAAAATGTTGCACAACAGCAACCACCACACCTGTTCTAGCTGCTGTAACTATTGTTCTAAATGGCATATCAAAATCTAAAGCAAACTCATTTTGATGTGTAAATGAACCGTTATAACCTTGACCAACTATAAATTGTTTACCTTTTTCAAAGGGTAAATCATATACGGTATCATCTGGTTTTTCAATATGTACATTACCAAGTGTTGTAGTGTATTTATAAGAATAGCCATATTTACCTTGTGTTTGTTTACGAATTTCAAATAAGCGATATT
This sequence comes from Chitinophagaceae bacterium, assembly GCA_049241285.1. Taxonomy (GTDB): domain Bacteria; phylum Bacteroidota; class Bacteroidia; order Chitinophagales; family Chitinophagaceae; genus Parasediminibacterium. The sequence goes on from JBMLQZ010000396.1 coordinate 1,458, forward strand.
TAGTAGCTAAAGCAGGAATAATAAAAATATCGTCTTTAAGTATTTCCGTTAATTGCATATTCCGTAACTCTAAATTCATTTTTACAGAAACCTCACAGTATTCTTTGTTTTCAACCCAAAAAATTGCCCCATCTGTTGTTTTTTCAATATTGAATTGAATTTGTTGAGCCCATAATTGTGTATTGAGAAAAATAATTAGAAAAGTCAATATTGAAGGAACCGCAAATGTTGTAAATTGTTGCCTCGA
>JBMLQZ010000396.1:1714-2213 GCA_049241285.1 Chitinophagaceae bacterium
TATGAATATAGTAGGTATTAGAACTAGGTGTTCAATTTCTTATGAAAATTATAGAAAAACATCTGTTAAAAAAATAAACTCACTTTAAATAGTCATTTTCAATTGTACATACAAACTGTTACTTTTGCAACATGCAAAAACAGCGTTCTGTAGCTTTTCATACTTTAGGTTGTAAACTCAATTTCTCAGAAACATCATCGCTTTCTAGGTTGTTAGAAAATGAAGGATTTGAGAAAAAATCATTTGAAGACATTGCTGATGTATACGTAATTAATACCTGTTCTGTTACGGATAATGCAGATAAAGAATGTAGAAGTATTGTTAGAAAAATACAACGAAAATCACCAGAAAGCACAGTGGTTATTACAGGATGTTATGCTCAATTAAAGCCAAATGAAATAGCAGAAATTCCTGGTGTTGATTTGGTTCTTGGTGCTGCTGAGAAATTTAATATTGTGCAACATTTGAATGAATTTACAAAAGGTGATAGCACCAAAAT
>JBMLQZ010000397.1:0-1012 GCA_049241285.1 Chitinophagaceae bacterium
AGCTCGTCGGGCTCATAACCCGAAGGTCAGAGGTTCGAACCCTCTCCTCGCAACTGAAAACAAAAGCCTTCAACCGAAGGCTTTTGTTGTTTTAGTACATTTGAAAGTAATTGTTTATTCCAATCATTATTTGTGTGATTCATGAAAGCAGGCTTTGTAAATATTTTTGGTAAGCCCAATGCAGGTAAAAGCACTTTATTAAATGCTTTAATGGGTGAAAAATTGGCTATTGTATCACCTAAAGTGCAAACAACTAGGCATAGAATTAAAGCTTTTTTAAATAGTCCTAATGAATATCAAATTATTTTTTCAGATACACCAGGAATTATTGAATCGAAGTATAAGCTTCACGAAAAAATGATGGGCTCTGTAAAAAGTGCTTTAGAAGATGCTGATTTAGCATTATTAATTGTAGATGCAAATGATAATTTTGAAGAATGTGATGCCATTTTTCAATCACTTAAGTTAAGAGTTCCTGCATTGTTGGTTTTGAATAAAATTGATATAGCCAAAAATGGAAAAATTGCTGAAGCAGAAATATTTTTTAAAGAAAAATCTTATTGTAAACAGCTCATAAAAATATCTGCCTTACAACAAAACCATCTAAAAAAATTATTAGATAGCATTTTACAAGATTTGCCTGATGGAGTGCCTTTTTATAGTGAAGAAGATTTAAGTGATTTGCCAACAAAATTTTTTGTTAGTGAAATTATTCGTGAAAAAATTTATGAATTGTTTTCAGACGAAATACCGTATCACACAGCAGTTATTATTAATGAATATAAAGAGAGAGATTTAATTACAAAAATTCAAGCAGATATCATTGTAAATAGAGATACACAAAAGTCTATAATTATTGGTGAAAGAGGAGCAATGATTAAAAAAATTGGCATGCTGGCAAGAAGAGATATTGAAGCATTTATACAACAAAAAATATTTTTAGAATTGTTTGTAAAAGTAAAACCTAAGTGGAGAGATAATGAATTGAAGCTTAAAGAATATGGCTATCATT
>JBMLQZ010000397.1:1022-1327 GCA_049241285.1 Chitinophagaceae bacterium
TTATGGCTGGATATACTGTAGCAATTGTTGGAAGACCAAATGTTGGTAAAAGCACTTTGTTTAATCGTTTCTTAGAACAACGAAAAGCAATTGTTGATGATATGAGTGGTGTTACAAGAGATCGTCAATATGGAGTTGCCGATTGGAACGGTAAAGTATTTAATTTAATTGATACTGGTGGGTTTGTACCTAATAGTGACGATATTTTTGAAACTGAAATTCGTAAACAAGTTAAGGTAGCAATTGAAGAAGCTAATGCTATAATTTTTATGGTTGATGTGGTGACTGGCATTACAGACTTAGAT
>JBMLQZ010000398.1:0-3759 GCA_049241285.1 Chitinophagaceae bacterium
CAAGATAAATGAAACCAAACAATGTTTACACTCAACTGTGCAGGAAGATTATTAATACTACAAAAACCGGTTGTAATGGGTATCATCAATGCTACTCCGGATTCATTTTATAAAGAAAGTCGTATACAAAATTTGGATAACATTCTTTTTACAGCAGAAAAAATGTTAAAAGATGGAGCTACTATTTTAGATATTGGTGGACAATCTACCAAACCCAATAGTATAAGAATTAGTGAAGAAGATGAATTAAAGCGAGTAATTCATGTAATTGAAAAACTACATCATACTTTTCCTGAAGCATACATATCTATAGATACCTATTATGCCAAAGTTGCAAAAGCCGCTATTATATCAGGAGCAAATATGGTAAATGATGTAAGTGGTGGAAATATGGATATGAATATGCTTGCTACTGTTGCTGGTTTAAATGTTCCATTTATTTGTATGCATATGCAAGGAAATCCAACATTCATGCAACAAAACCCTCATTATGAAAATGTAGTAGAAGATGTTTTGCAATTTTTTATTCAGCAAACAGAAAAGTGTAAACAAGCTGGTATAAAAGATGTAATTATTGATGTTGGTTTTGGGTTTGGAAAAACTTTGGAACATAATTATTCTTTGTTGAAAAATCTTTCTATTTTTAAAATAATACAAAAGCCAATATTAGTAGGCGTTTCAAGAAAAAGTATGATATATAAAATATTAGAAACTTCTCCTCAACACGCTTTGAATGGTACTACTGTTTTAAACACAATTGCATTGCAGAATGGAGCTAGTATATTAAGAGTTCATGATGTAAAAGAAGCATCTGAAACTATCACTTTAATGCAACAGTTGCTGTAAACAAAAATGCCTCACAAATTTGCGAGGCATTAAATTCTATAATTTCTGTATTATTTTTTTGGAGCAGCAATTGCAGGTGGTTGAGGTGCAGCTGCAGGAGCAGGTGTAGTAATATCAACAATTTCTACATCAAAAATTAAATTGGTGTATGGTGGAATATTTGGCCCTGCTGCTTGCTGACCATAACCTAACATTGCAGGTACTAAAATTCTACCTTTACCGCCTTTACCAAAGAAACGTAACCCTTCTTCCCAACCAGCAATAACACTACGACTACCAATTACAAGGCTTAAAGGAGTTGCACCTGGTTTACCAATATTGCTATCAAATTCTTTTCCTTCTTCAGTGTAGCCTCTATACATTACAGAAACTTGTTTGCCGCTATCTGCTCTTAGGGTAGCATCGCCAGAATTGGTAATTTCAACGAAAGCTCCACCTGGTGTTTTTTGAGCTTTAATACCCTTTTTATTCATATAAGCTTCTAAAGCTTTTATTTCTTTTTGCTTTTCTGCATCTTCTTCTTTCTGAACATCTGCTCGTACCAATTCTTCTGTATCAAAAGCAGCTAATAAATCTACTCTACCTTTAATAGCACCACCTTTCTTAAAAATGGCGTTATAATCTGGTATCATTCCCATGTTTTTTAGAGAGTCTATACTTAAAGTAAATTCAATTTTATCACCAACAGATGCTAGGTTTAATACTTCAGTAAAATTGTACTTGCCTGCTTGTGCAGTGTCGTAACGCATGTAAGCAGGTATATGACCATAAGAACTATTTAATACTGAATCTTTATTTCCGGTAGAAACAATGTATTCTATATTGAATTTTAAAAACTGTCCTTGTTTTAATTTTGCTGTACTTCCACCTTTTTTAATTTTATAAGGCATTCCTGATTTACTCTTGTCGTATTGATTACAACTTGCCAATAATAATGTAATGGCTAAAATGGCTGTTAATTGTTTCATTTTTTTTGTTTAAAAAATTTTGCTTTTGCGTTTATTGAATTTGTAAAATAATGATATTTAATTGGTAGAATTTAATTCTGATGCATATTGTTGAATAATCATTTTAAAATCGGCCAAGGTAGCTTCTAAAGATTTTTTACTACTTCCTCCTGCTGCATTATAATGTCCACCTCCATCAAAATGTGTTCTGGCAAAGGTATTTACATCAAAACTTCCTTTACTTCTAAAACTCCATTTTCTTTCCTCATCTCTATCAATTACAATTGCACCCAATTTAATCCCTTGAATGCTTAGTAAATAATTCACTAGTCCTTCTGTATCTCCAGTTCTTATATTAAATCTTCTTAAATCGTAGCTTGAAACATACATAATGGCGGTATTTAATTCATACAATACTTCCATTCTATTTAATAAAACAAACCCTGTAAACCGTAATTTATTTTCTAATGCACTGTCAAAAATATGACTATGAATTGTAGAATGTTCCAATCCTAAATCTTTTAAATGTGCAACCATTTTGTGCACAGATGCTTTGGTAGATGGAAATCGAAACGAACCTGTATCTGTCATTACTCCTGTATACAAACAAGTTGCCATTTCTTGATTAATCATTTGAGCATGCCCAGATTGCATAATAAAATCATAGACCATTTCACAAGTACTAGATTTTTGGGTATCACTAATACCGTAATCAAAAGCTTGAGTTTGCGGCTCTTGATGATGGTCAATTAATACTTTTATGCAATTAGCTTTTGTTAACGGTTGTTCTAAATTTTTTGTTCTATGTAGAATATTAAAATCTAAACAAAATAATATATCGGCTTCGTCAACCAATTGTTGTGCTTTTTTTCTGTCAGATTCATAATCTAATACAGCATCAATTCCTGGCATCCAGTTTAGAAAATCTGCCCAATTTGTAGGAGAAATAACAGTAACGGAATGATTGATTGATTGTAAAAAGTGAAAAAGACCCAAACTTGATCCCATGGCATCTCCATCTGGTTTTTGATGGCAAGTAATGATAATTTTTTTGGGACTAGCTAATAAAGGATAAAAAAGTTCTATAGGTTGCATAACGAGGCAGCAAATTTGCAGTTTTAAATTCAGAATTGAAAATTGAATTTTTAAAACAATTTGAAAATGAGTGATTTATGTTGTAAGCGAAAAAAATTAGTGATTCATTTGCCAAAACTTGTTAATAATCAACATTCACTCAAGCTTATTGGAATATGTATTGCTAATCCACCATCGGAGGTTTCTTTATATTTACTATTCATGTCTATAGCAGTATCCCACATGGTTTTAATAACCTTATCTAAACTAACTTTTGCAAAATCAGGAGTACTTTGCATGGCTAATTGAGAGGCTGTTATGGCTTTAATTGCTCCCATAGTATTTCTTTCAATACAGGGAATTTGTACTAATCCACCAATTGGATCGCAAGTTAAACCTAAATGATGTTCCATTGCTATTTCTGCAGCCATGATAATTTGCTTTTGTGTGCCACCAACACACTCTGTTAATGCAGCTGCAGCCATGGCACTACTAACACCAATTTCTGCTTGGCATCCACCCATAGCTGCTGAAATAGTAGCCCCTTTTTTAAAAATACTACCTATTTCAGATGCTGTTAGCAAAAATTGAATAACCGTTTGATCAATAGCGTCATTACTAAAACCTATACAATTAAATGCAATATGGTATTGTAATACAGCTGGAATAACGCCAGCAGCACCATTGGTTGGTGCAGTTACCACTCTGCCAAAACTGGCATTTTCTTCATTAACTGCTAAAGCAAAACAACTAACCCAATCTAAAATATATGCAAAACTATTTCCACCTTTTCTAATACCTGCTAACCACTGATCATAATTTGTAGGAGCTTCATTGCGTAACAATTTTTTATTCAAATCAAAAGCTCTCCTATTTACATGTAAACCACCTG
>JBMLQZ010000399.1:0-1350 GCA_049241285.1 Chitinophagaceae bacterium
CATGAAAATAAAGCAAATGCAGTTTTTTAGGTTGAATGAAATTTGAACAAGATAAAAACCTTGGTTACTTTACATTTGCTGTAAATTATTTGGCGATGACTTTTATTGAAGAATTACGTTGGAGAGGCATGATTCAGGATATGATGCCTGGCACTGAAGAACAATTAAATAAAGAAATGACTAGTGCCTATATTGGCTTTGACCCTACTAGCGATAGCTTACACATTGGTAGTTTGGTACCTATTTTATTGTTGGTGCATTTGCAAAAAGCCGGTCATAAACCCTTTGCTTTGGTTGGTGGAGCTACTGGTATGATTGGTGATCCGTCGGGTAAAAGTGAAGAACGTAATTTACTTAGTCTTGAAGTATTAAGAGCAAATGAAGCTGGTATTAAAAACCAACTTTCTAAGTTTTTAAATTTTGATGAATCGTTACCCAATAAAGCCGAATTAGTAAACAATTTCGATTGGTTTAAAGATATTTCTTTTCTTGATTTTATTAGAGATGCCGGTAAACACATTACTGTAAATTACATGATGGCTAAGGATAGCGTTAAAAAACGTTTAGATGGCGATAATGGTATGAGTTTTACAGAATTTACGTATCAATTAATTCAGGGGTACGATTTTTATTGGCTGTACAAAAACAAAAATTGTAAGCTGCAAATGGGCGGTAGTGACCAATGGGGAAATATTACTACAGGAACAGAATTGATTAGAAGAAAAATGGGCGGTGAAGCATTTGCATTTACTTGTCCACTTGTTAAAAAAGCCGATGGAGGTAAGTTTGGAAAATCAGAAAAAGGGAATGTATGGTTAGATGCTCAAAAAACTAGCCCTTACCAGTTTTATCAATTTTGGTTAAATGCAAGTGATGAGGATGCAAAAGCTTGGATAAAACTGTTTACGCTTTTACCTAAAGAAACCATTGATGCTTTAATTGCTGCTCATGAAGCTGCTGCTCATGAACGTATTTTGCAAAAAACATTAGCTGAGCAACTTACCATATTTGTACACAGTAAAGCCGATTATGAATTTGCAGTAAAAGCAAGTGAAATTTTGTTTAGTAATGATACAGCTGCCATATTACAATCGTTAACAGAAAACCAGTTATTACAAGTAATGGAAGGTGTACCAACTATTTATGTTGAAAAAGCAAAACTGGCAGAAGGATATGATTTGATTAGTTTTTTAGCCGAATCGCAAATTTTGCCAAGCAAATCAGAAGCAAGAAAAATGCTACAAGCTGGAAGCATTGCTATTAATAAAGAAAAAATAAGTGCTGACAAAACACAATTACAATTACAAGATTTATTGCAAGAAAAATATGTATTAATACAAAAAGGAAAGA
>JBMLQZ010000400.1:0-1376 GCA_049241285.1 Chitinophagaceae bacterium
ATTTTTATCTCTAAACTGGTATCTAGTAATTAAATTATCGGTATGTCTAAAAAATCCGGTTATTAATAAGTTAGCTCCACGTTTGTAAGAATTATTGTAAGATAATTCAAATGAATTGGTAAATTCTGGTTGTAAGTTGGCATTACCATTACTAAGATTCAACGGATCGGAATAATCAATAAACGGAATTAATTGGAAGAAATTAGGACGATTAATTCTTCTTGAATAATTCAATTGAAGGTCTTGCTTATCAGTTAACTTATAGGTAATAAAGGCACTAGGAAACAAGCTAATAGGAAATTTCACTTTAAATGAAGAATCTCTTCCTGTGTTTATATTTGTAATGGTTCCTTTATAATCACTGCTTTCTGCTCTTAAGCCAATTTGATAACTCCATTTTTTAGCTTTCCAACTAATATTTCCATAAGCAGCATACACAGCATCGGTATATTTATAGCTATTACTTAATAATGGTCTTAGTGTATAGTTGCCAGAATTTTGATCGAAGAAATATTGGAAATTACTGCTACTATAATCTCTAATTGCTGCTCTTGCTCCTAATTCTAATTTAACGTTTTCATTTAATGGGTTTTCGTAATCGGTTTGAATAGTTAGGAATTGATTTTTCCCTTCACCCAATGTTCTTTGTAGAATTGGGGCTTTTGTAGGCGTTGAAGATGATGGCACAAAATTGCTTGTAACAATATTAGCTAAATTATCTGACTTACTTTCATTGTAGTTTACATCGGCAGAAATATTGTGTCCTGTTTTTTGAAAGTTATGTTTAAAACTAATATTTGAACCAAAGTTTTTAAAATCGAATCCTGCAAGAGAATTGATGGTATTTAAAGATTGATAAGCATTATTGATAAATGAATCTACATCTTGTTTTTGGTCGTTATCAAATCTACCTTTATTATAGTTAACACCTATGGTAATGGTATTTCTATTGTCAATAAAGTAATCGAAACCACCACGTAAAAAAGCAAAGTATCCTTCGTTTTCACTTCTCAACCTTTGAGCTATAGAACTTGGTTTTGTTCCTAAATCATTTCTATCTGTTTTACCGGTAGAAATTGATTTTCTTTGGTTGTATATTCCACTTAAAAAGAAGTTGATTTTATTTTGACGAACATTGATATCGCCTCCAACATTTACTCTACCACGACTATCAATACCTGTTCTTAAACCACCATTGTATCCAGATTTCTTATTTTTCTTCAAAACAATATTTAAAATACCTGCACCACCACCACTAGCATCAAACTTGGCTGATGGATTGGTAATAATTTCTACTTTCTCAATTAAATCGGCAGGAATTTGGTCTAAAGTTAAAGTTGTTGGTCTTCCATCAACAAAAATTGTAGGTGCAGCAT
>JBMLQZ010000400.1:1386-2501 GCA_049241285.1 Chitinophagaceae bacterium
CATCAATATCAACACTTAACGATGGAATGGTTTTCATAATTTCAGTAGCTGTTTGCCCAGTACTTACTAGATTTTTATCTACATTAAAAACTTTTCTATCAATACCCATTTCAAAAAATGGTTTTGCAGAAGATGTTACAGTAACATTTCCTAAATCTGCAGCATCAGCATCAACTTTAATATTACCTAAGTCTTTATCTGCTTGAGCCATCATTTGCTGAAAATCTGGAGTTGTTCCAGGTGCTGGCATTTTAATACCAAAACTAAGCGGCTTTTCTAATGTTTTATAGCCAACAGCAGTTGCCTTTAACTTAAAATTTCCTAAAACTGATAAGCCTTCTATAGAAAAATCGCCATTTGATTCCGTAATTACGGTTTTTAAAATAGCTTGTTTCATTTGCTTAGTTACTGTATCAAACTTATTTCCTAAAAGTTGAAGAGTAATACCGCCTACACCTTTATTGGTTTTGCTATCAACCATTTTTCCATAAAATCTTCCAACATTCAAATTAGCACCTCCCATTCTACCAGCTCCACCTCCTCTCATACCTCCAGCAGCTGGATTTTGGGCATTTGCCATTAAACCTATACACATCAAGAAAAGAAAAGCATACACTTTATTCATAAACGATAATTATATTGGAATGCAAAATTGTGATGCAACAAAAAATTAATGTTACTACATCTATACGAACGGTAATAAGACAAATGTAAATGGATAATGTTTGAGAGATTTTTGTTTTCAATCGTTTAAAACAGCAAACTAATGAAGCAAAGCGGAATGAATATAGGAATATTGATGAATGCTACTTTTTTAAAATTATTGTGTAAGAACAGTAATTAAAATTTGTAGTAAACCTATTAGAAATCCTAAAACTGCACCTATAATTTCTACAAATCTGAACTCTTTTGACATGATGCTATTTAAAATTTGTTCTAATTTATCTGAAGAAAATGCTGCTACTTTATCGGTAACAATTTTTTCTAAATCTAAATCGGTTTGCAAATTTGCCATATAACTATTCAAGAGTTGAGGAAACAAAACCTGTAATTCTTGTAAAAAAACACTTTTTAATTCACCAATGGTTTTTTCTCCAATAAACATGCTTATAACA
>JBMLQZ010000401.1:0-4347 GCA_049241285.1 Chitinophagaceae bacterium
ATAAAACAAACCCGTATTGCCATAAGGGGTAAAATTGTTAAACCCATTATTGTACGGTAAACCAAATCCAAATCCATCCCATCTATTAAATCCATCATTTCCTCTTGATGAAGTGTAAGAACTTTCAGTTGCTAGAATAAAACCGCCATCTTTTCTGCTAATAATATTTCTTAAAAAAAAGTCGTTCAAGGCTGTTTTTGGAGAGCCTTCTGGTTTTATATCTGTTCTAAGTTCTTCGGGAAAAGTAAGTGCCGAACTCATTACTTGATTTCTAGCAGCCTTATCAAACATGTAACAAAATAATCCATCAATATCGCCTCTTCTTTTTTTGGTAAAAAAAGAAGCAATCGTGTAACGTTTATTATAATTGTCAATTTTAACTTTTATATCATCTAAAAAAATGTTGGCTAAGTAAACATCAACTTGTCTTACCTCATCATCATTCATTTTTTTTGTGCAAAGCAATAGTTTGTTCACCATATCACTTGTGCCATTACCATACGTTTTTAAGAACACCAAATCTCCTTCATTATCTACCTGAAACTCACTAAGTTTTGCCAATTTTTCTTGCATTGACAAGTCAATTATCGATTTGTTAATTAACGCAAGTTGTCTGTCAAATAGTTTAGCTACAATAGTGTTGTTTTTATCGTTTGGACGATTAATTTTTACCACCATTATCTTTTGTTTGTCTTCACTATATATTACAGAATATATTTTGTTAGCTGCACTAAATGATATTGACGTAGTATCTAATTCAATTGGCTCACCAACTATTTTTCCTGCTGCATCAAATTTTGCAGCCATACAATAAGCAATATTCTTTTTTTGATATTGGTAGAACAGAAAATAACTATCTGAATATTGTAAAAAATCTACATTAAATACTCTATCAGGCATAAATTCCAATTTTTCTTTGGAAATATTTTGCATAGATAAATTATATTGAGCAATGTAGTGATCGTCTCTGTAGTTTTTATAAATATGAATATTGCTATTAAATTTTCCAATAATTTCAAAATTCATTTCTTTTGGATCTTCTCTATCTTGTTCAGAGTAAGTAATTAATTGTGCTAATACCACATTCGAGAACAATCCAAAAAACAAGATTATTAAAAGGCTACCTATTTTTTTCATAATTACTGCTTAATTAGCTTTTAAAGTGTACACACAGCTTTTGTATAGAAACTTTGTGTAATTGGCACAATATAATTTTTTACACGAATTGTGCCAATAGTTTAAAAAACAAATTGCATGTGTTTAACATTTATTCTTGGTGAATGGTTTTAAATATACATTTGCTATCACAATTATTTTTTGGATTTCAATTTTTTATTGTGAGCAAGCAAATCAACAAAGTTTCCGCTGCAGGTTTATTAATCGCTTTAGGTATTATTTATGGAGACATTGGAACCTCTCCCTTATATGTTTTAAATGCAATTGTAAAGGGGCGTGTAATTTCAGAAGAACTTATTTTAGGTTCATTATCTTGTATTTTTTGGACTCTTACTTTACAAACAACTTTAAAATACGTAATACTTACATTAAATGCCGATAACAAAGGTGAAGGTGGTATTTTTAGTTTGTATGCATTGGTAAGAAGAAGAAAAAAGTGGTTAGTTGTTCCTGCAATGATTGGTGGAGCAGCACTTTTAGCCGATGGAATTATTACACCACCCATTTCTGTAACATCGGCCATTGAAGGATTGCAACAGTTGCCTGCACTAAGTCATATTACTACACAAACCATTGTAATTATTGTAATTTGTGTTATCAGTTTTTTATTCATTTTACAACAATTTGGTACAGCCTCAATTGGTAAATTATTTGGGCCAATAATGGGTATTTGGTTTGTAATGTTGGCATCGTTAGGTATCAGCCATTTAACTGATGATATTGGAATATTAAAATCACTAAGTCCACATTATGCAATTCAATTGCTTACTATTTATCCAAAGGGTTTTTGGATTTTAGGTGCCGTATTTTTATGTACTACAGGAGCAGAAGCATTATATAGCGATTTAGGTCATTGTGGAAAAGACAATATTCGATCATCATGGGTAATGGTTAAAATTTGTCTTATACTCAATTATCTTGGACAAGGTGCTTGGTTATTGGCTACTTACAAAAATCAAATGGTGCCACTTGAAATGTTCGATAATGGATTTAACCCTTTCTATGCCATCATGCCTAGTTGGTTTAAATTAATAGGAATTATTGTAGCTACGGTAGCAGCGGTAATTGCTAGTCAGGCATTGATTTCAGGATCGTTTACGTTAATTTCTGAGGCCATGCGTTTAAATCTTTGGCCTAAAATGAAAATAAATTATCCTACAGAAGAAAAGGGTCAATTATACATTCCAGGCATTAGTTTGCTATTATATATTGGTTGTGTTGGTATTGTTTTATTTTTTCAAAAGTCATCTAATATGGAAGCAGCATATGGTTTAGCAATAACCATGTGTATGATTAGCACTTCCATTCTTTTTGCAAACTTTTTAGTAAGTCATAGAGTATTGCCGCTGTGGATTTATTTTTATTTAGCTCTTTATTTTACTATTGAAGCTTCTTTTTTAATAGCCAACTTAGAAAAATTTCCTCATGGTGGTTATGTAACATTAATTGTTGGAGGCGGACTTTTTGCGGTAATGTATATATGGTATAGAAGTAGAAAAATTAAGAACAGATATGTTGAATTTGTTCGTTTACAACAATACATTCCTTTGTTAAAAGAATTAAGTGAAGATAATAGCATTCCTACGTTTGCCACTCACTTAGTTTATATGACAAGTGCCAATAACCCTAAGGAAATTGAACACAAAATCATGTATTCTATTCTGAACAAAAAACCCAAAAGAGCCAATATTTATTGGTTTGTGCATGTTGATGTATTAGATGAACCTTATACCAGTGAATATAGTGTAGACCATATTGTTGCAAACGATGTTATTAGAGTAGAATTTAGATTAGGTTTTAGAGTAGAACAACGAATTAATTTGATGTTTAAGAAAGTAGTTCAAGACTTGGTTGCAAATAATGAAGTGAATATTACAAGTAGATATGAAAGTTTAGAACGAAATAATGTTGTTGGAGATTTTCAGTTTATTGTGTTAGAAAAATATCTAAGCCAAGATAATGAATTGCCTTTTGTAGAACGTGTGATTATGAAACTATATTTCTGGTTAAAAGAAATGAGTTTGAGTGAAGAAAGAGGTTTTGGATTAGATGCAGGTTATGTAACTGTTGAGAAATTTCCATTAATTGTTTCTCCTTTTTCTAAGTTAAATTTAAAACGTATAGATAATAGACAAACGGCTAATCCACATGCCTAATTTGTTGTATTAAATTATTTTCAAAAGCCTTTAGAATTAATCATCTAAAGGCTTTTTTAGTTTTCAATTTGTACTACTAATGATGGTTTATTCTTTTCAATTTTTTCAGGCAAAACTTCCAATATTTTTTCTTTCAATGCATGAATCATTCTTTTCTTAACAAAATCTCTATGCGTAATAATACTAACTTCTCTTACTGGTGAAGGTGTTTTAAAATATCGTAATTGCTTTTGTTCTTTAGCACCTAAACCCAAAGTTGCTAGTTCTGGTAAAATGGTTATACCATCATATAAATCAACCATTCTTTTCAAGGTATCAATACTTCCTGCTTCATACAAAAAGTTTCTTTTTTCTATACTGATAGGTTTTAGCTCACAAAGGTTTACAATCTGCGATCTTAAACAATGACCTTCTTCTAGAAGCCATAATTTTTCGGGATCAATATCTTTTGGAAGCATATAGGTTTTGTTAAAAGCTGCATTTTTTTTCGATACAAAAGCAATTAGTTCTTCATAAAATAAAATATCTTCTTTAATGCCATTTTCTTGAAGTGGTGTAACCAAAATTCCTGCATCAATACTGCCTTCTCTAAGTTTGCTTACAATAATATCTGTTGTATACTCAGTAATAATTAATCGAATATCTGGATACGATTTTGTAAATGCTTGAATAAATAATGGCAAAATATAAGGAGCTAATGTGGGTATAATTCCTATACGAAGCTCACCACTTAATTTACCCTTTTTAATATCAACAATATCATTTAAATGGCTAGCTTCTGCAAGTATTTTATGTGCTTGTTCAATAATTTCTTTACCTGCATCGGTTGGTAAAACTGGTTGCTTATTTCTATCAAATATTTTAACGCCTAATTCTTCTTCTAATTTTTGAATTTGTGTGCTTAATGATGGTTGCGTTACAAAACAATGAGCTGCTGCTTTTGCAAAATGTCTGTGCTTGTCAACTGCAATTATATATTCTAGTTGCACTAAAGTCATAATATATAGTTTTAAAC
>JBMLQZ010000402.1:0-8643 GCA_049241285.1 Chitinophagaceae bacterium
TCATCAATTTCGTGGCAATATTACGTATCGTCAATTACAAGTATATACGCCTCAATTAGTTTCTCTAAATGCAGATAATAGTTTACTAAGTAGAGTGGAATATATTATTAATGAATGGAATGGATTGATTATAGGAAATACCTTGTATGAAGTTGGTTCTGGTCAAGAACAAAGAAGAGATTTTACCTATGTAGAAGTGCAAGCAGGTAGAGGTGAATATGCATGGAACGATTATAACAATGATGGTATTCAACAACTGAATGAATTTGAAATTGCTTTATTTCAAGATCAAGCAAAATATATAAGAATTTTTACCCCTACTAATAACTTTGTAAAAGCCAACTATACGCAATTGAATTATAGTATTTTACTGCAACCAAAGGCTATTTCTTCAAAAATTACTAGTCGCTGCTGGAGTAATTTTATAGGAAAATTTAATTTTCAATCTGCTTTACAAATCAGTAAAAAAGAGTTATCAAAGGGCCAACCAACACTTAACCCTTTTGATAGAAAAATTGCAGATACTGCACTCATTCAATTAAGTAGCATTGCCAATAATAGTATTTCATATAATAGGTTTAGCAGCATTTGGGGAATTGATATAAACAGTATTCGAAATTTTAATAAAAGCTTACTTACATATGGTTTTGAAAGTAGAACAATTGAAGAATGGAATATTAAAAGTAGATGGACAATTCGTAAACAATTTACAATAGAATTATTCCAAAAATTTAATAACAACACTTTAGAAACACCAAGCTTTTCTAATAGAAATTATAGTATTTACACTACTCAAATAGAACCTAAATTAAGTTACATTATTGGCACTCAATTTAGAATTCAAACTAGCTATGCACATAGTATTAGAAAGAATAAAGCAATCTATGGTGGTGAAAAATCTACTCATCAATCTTTGCAATTAGATACTAGGTACAATGCTGTTCAAAACACCAGTATAAATGCAAAATTAACCATGACCAATATTGCATTTAATGGTACCAACAATACCACTACAAGTTACATTATGTTAGATGGTTTATTACCAGGGAGAAATTATTTATGGAATATTGAGTTTACGAAAAGACTCATTAATAATTTAGAAATTAATTTTAGTTATGAAGGAAGAAAAGCTATAGAAACTAGAACTATACATATTGGCAGAGCAAGCATAAGGGCTTTGTTATAGTTTACAAAAAAAGCTTCAATGAAAGTTAGTAACCCTTTCATTGAAGCCTAAAAAAAAGTTTTATTGTTACTAAATTAATTCAACTTTTTCCATCACATCGCCACCTCTAATTAAATCAATCACATCTACACCATCTATTATTTTTCCAAAGCAAGTATGTACACCATCTAAATGCTGTGTACCAGAACGAGCATGGCAAATGAAAAATTGTGAGCCTCCAGTATTTGGACCTCTATGTGCCATTGACATAACTCCTCTATCATGAAATTGTTTTTCAGCTTTGGTTTCACAATTAATGGTATAACCTGGTCCACCAGCACCTGTACCATTTGGACAGCCACCTTGAATCATAAAATTCGGAATTACTCTATGAAAGGTTAATCCATTATAAAAACCTTCGCTAACTAATTTTTTAAAATTACCAGCAGCAATTGGGGTTGCATCATCATACAATTCAAATGTTAAAACACCTTTTGCTGTATGAATTTTTCCTTGTGTTAGTGTTGTAGTACTCATGCATAAAAATTTGGTGCGAAACTACAAGTATTTATCGCATAAAAAAAGGTTGATCAATCTGTTATTTGACCAACCTTTTAGCAAAAGAAATTACCAATTATTTGTTTGTTAAGTGCTTACGTTGAAAAGTATAAAGCAAAATAAATAACAAAGTAAAACCAGCTCCAATTAAATAGTTGGTGCTTTTAGCAGAAGCTGCACCTAAAAAAACGATATAACCTAAAAGTGGCAAAACGCACCCAATAACATAAGAAAAATAACCGCTCATTTTACGTTTACGCATTTCTATAGCACCCCAAATACATAAACCTGCACCTACCAATCCTAAAACTAAAAGTGGTAATTTATTAGCTTCTATTTTTTGAAGTTCAGCTAAAGCCCCAGGGCTATTCATGCTTTTAACAAAATCTGGCATTGAATCATAGGTTGGGTCATTAATAACCTTTTCCATGGCTTCAATAGTTTTTTTACCATTTGAAAATTGCCATAAAGAACTTAATAAACCTAAACCACTTCCAATAAAAGTTAATATCGTAAGCACATTTAGCCCTTTAGGCAATTTCTGTTCTTCTTCTAAAAAAGCAGCATCAAATTCGCTCATAAAATTTATTTTAATTATTGTTTAAAGATAGTTATCTATATTAAATAAAAAAATTTGTTAGTAACTATTCATAAATAATCATAATCAACGTTATTAGCTACATGAAGCAGAGGATTGAACACGTTATTCTTGACCAACATTTATGGCTTACAAATGATAGAACTATTTTTTGGGAAGAAGAAAATGCCCTAATAGTAAGCGATTTACATTTTGGAAAAACGGGTCATTTTAGAAAAAGTGGCATTGCAGTTCCTGCAACATTGTACCAAGAAGATTTACACAGGCTATTGAATAATCTGGTATTTTTCAAAGCAAAAAAGTTAATAGTGGTTGGTGATATGTTTCATAGCATTGCCAATAAAGAGCTTGATTTGTTTGAGAAATGGAGAAACGATTTAAGTTACTTATCCATTCACTTAATTAAAGGCAACCATGATATTCTTCAGAAAAGTTGGTATGAAAAAGTAGGAATCATCATTCATGAACAATCTTTACTAATTGCTCCATTTTTGTTTGTACATGATTTGAATGCAATCAATGCTCAACCTTCTGAATCTAATTTGTATGCACTTAGCGGTCATATTCATCCTGGAGTTTTAGTAAAAGGAATGAGTAGACAAAAACTTCGGTTTCCTTGTTTTTACTTTGGCAACCAACAGGCTATTTTACCTGCATTTAGTAGGTTTACTGGCATAATGCCTATTCAATATAGAAAACTAGATACGGTTTATGCTATTGTAGATTCAGCTATTGTAAAAGTATCAGGATAGTTGCTGTAACTGCTCTTTAATTTGCTGTTTAGACGATTCAGGCATACTGGCATCTGCAACGTAATCATGAGCATGTTTAGTTATAAAATTGGTTTGAATTTCGAATAGTTCACAAACGTAACAAATTACTAAATGTCTAGATAATCGCCATTTATCTAACCAAGTGAGCTTACCTTCTTCTTTTTTTGAAAGTAAGTAGGTGGCTTGTTTGCATGTAATATTTAAAAACTTCTTCATTCTGTTAGGCTATTTTCATCCAATTTAATTCTATACATTTTCTAAGCTGAACCTTGGCTCGGTGTATTAATACCCAATAGTTTGACGGTGTGATATTTAAAACCTTACAAATTTCATCAGATTCTATGTCTTCCATATACTTCATCACAAAAACTTGTTGCTGTAATTCTTGTAGTTTTTGTTTGCACATAGTTAAAATATTATAAAACTCTTTTTTCTCAATGGGTTGCATCGTTTCAATACCCCAATCTTTAGGAACAGTTTCGCTTGTCCAGTGTTCTTGCTCATCAAAAACACCACTGTTAGTATCTAATTCACCATAGCTTACCAAACTGCTACTCTTCTTTCTAAAATGATCAATAATTTTATTTTTACAAATAGTAAATAACCAATTTTTCTCAGAAGCATCGCCTTTGTAAGTTGCTCTGCCTTTCCATGCACTTAAAAAAGTTTCTTGTACAATATCTTCTGCTAAATTGGTATCAGTCACTCTTACAACCGTATAAGCATAAAGCATATCAGCGTATTTATTTACCCACTCTTCAGCTTGTAATGTTCTTTCGTTCATAAGTAAGCGTTAACTAATTTTTTTGAAATGTACAATCTTTTATTAGTTTATAAAATGAAATTTATATGAATGATTGAATTAAATAAAGAAAAGACATTAAGAAGTAACTAATGTATTTTCAACTTGTTATTACACAAAAAAGCCTTCTCATAAAAAGAAGGCTTGTGCGGCAAAGGAGATTCGAACTCCCACAACATTGCTGTCGCTACCACCTCAAAGTAGTGCGTCTACCAATTTCGCCATCGCCGCAAGTATTGAGGGTACAAATGTAATTGTTCA
This sequence comes from Chitinophagaceae bacterium, assembly GCA_049241285.1. Classification (GTDB taxonomy): domain Bacteria; phylum Bacteroidota; class Bacteroidia; order Chitinophagales; family Chitinophagaceae; genus Parasediminibacterium. Next base: position 4,158 of record JBMLQZ010000402.1, read on the forward strand.
ATGATAAATTGCTACATTCTTTCAGGAACATTTATTCCTAACAAACGCATACCTGTACCTATTACTTGTGCTGTTAATTGTGACAATTGTAAACGAATAATTTTTTTATCGGCAGTTTCGGCATTTGCAATAGAATGCTCTGCATAAAAAGAATTAAAAGTTTTGGCAACATTAAATATATAAATAGCCAGTTTTGATGGATCATTTTCAGCAGCAGCATCTTGTAAAATAGTAGCAAATAATTCTAATTCAAGCGCCAATTGCTTTTCTAATGGCATTAATTCTGTTTGTGATTCAACATCTTGAAGTGGTATTTCATTTTTACGCAAAATGCTTTTAATTCTTGCATAAGTATACTGAATAAAAGGACCAGTAAAGCCATGAAAATCAATACTTTCTTCAGGGTTAAAAATCATTTTCTTTTTAGGATCTACACGAAGCAAGAAAAACTTCAAGGCTCCCAAACCAATAGTATGATACAGACTTTGTAATTCATCAGTATTAAAATCTTTTACCTTTCCTAACTCTTCTGTTTTTTGTTGAGAAATAGCCATCATTTCAGCCACTAAATCATCAGCATCAACCACTGTACCTTCTCTACTTTTCATTTTTCCGGTAGGTAATTCAACCATTCCATAACTTAAATGAAAAATACCATCAGCAGAAGGCAAACCAAGTTTTGTACAAATTAATTTTAGTACTTTAAAATGATAATTCTGCTCGTCTCCTACTACATAAATACTTTTTTCTGCTTGAAATTCAGCTTGTTTTTGTTCAGCTAAACCAATGTCTTGAGTAATGTAAACTGAGGTTCCATCTTTTCTTTGAACAATTTTTTCATCTAATCCATCTGCTGTTAAATCAATCCAAACACTACAATCTTCTTTTTGATAAAAAACACCTTTTGATAATCCTTTTTCTACCAAACTTTTGCCTAATAAATAAGTTTCGCTTTCATAGTAAGTTTTATGAAAATCGCTACCAATTTGTTGATAGGTAATATTGAAACCAGCATAAACCCAAGCATTCATTTGTTTCCACAATTCAATAACATCAGGCTTTCCAGCTTCCCAATCAATCAGCATTTGTTGAGCTGCTTTCATTATAGGAGCTTCTTTTTCTGCTTGTTCTTGTGATAAACCTTGTGCTTTTAACTGTTCAACTTCTAGCTTATATGCATCATTAAATTTCACATAATAATCACCTACAAAATGATCGCCTTTTTTTCCGGTTGAAGTTGGTGTAGCTCCATTGGCAAATAATTGCCAAGCAATCATACTTTTACAAATATGAATGCCTCTATCGTTTACAATACAGGTTTTTATTACATCGTAGCCGTTTGCTTCTAAAATAGCAGCAATACTAAATCCTAAAAAATTGTTTCGTAAATGCCCTAAATGCAATGGCTTATTGGTATTGGGAGAAGAATATTCTACCATTACTTTTTTACCTGTTTTAGCAGCTAATCCAAATTTTGTGTTGGCATATTCTTTCTGCAAAAATTGTAACCAGTAGTTATTGGAAATACTGAAGTTTAGAAACCCTTTAATTACATTGTATGATTGAAATATGGTTGCATGTGTAGCCACTAAATGTTTGCCCAATTCATCGCCCAAAACTTCTGGAGATTTTTTTAACTGTTTTACAAAAGCAAATAAAACAACAGTATAATCGCCCTCAAACTCTGGTTTTGTGGCATTAACCAAAATGGCTTGCTCAGCTATTTCAATACCATATAATTGTGTAATTGCTTGTGCAGTAACTTGCTTTATGTGTGCTACAACGCTCATTTTCTTAACATTTTCGGCTGCAAATATAACTGTGTATATGCTTACCTTTGCCGCCATTTATGCGGAAGTTACACGAATATATTAGTAGCCTCATTTTAATGGTGGTTGATTGGTTTTATCCTTTGTTTAAAAAAATAATGCCTTTACAAACCTTTAGATATGCTGCTTGTGGTGGATTTAATACCAGTTTAGATATTACTCTGTTTTTTGTATCGTATAATTATTTGTTTAAAAAATTGCCTTTGCATGTAAATGGATATACCATTAGTGCTCATATAGCCGCATTTTTATTGGGTTTTATCATTACTTTCCCTATTGGATTTTATTTGAGTAGATATGTGGTTTTTCAAGAAACTTCTGTTCGTAAAACAACACAGCTTATTAAATATTTTACGGTGGTATTAATTTGTTTGGTATTAAACTATGTGTTTTTAAAGTTGTTTGTAGATGTATTTGAATGGTATCCTACTCCATCGAAATTAGTAACTACAGTTTTTGTGGTAGCATTTAGTTATGTTTCTCAAAAATATTTTACGTTTAAAGGTTCAAAAGAATAAAAGCTATTGAAGCTTTTTATTTTTACTTGTTTTAGTAAGGCAGCATTGGAAGCATATTTTTTGATAGAAATGCTTAATCTTATTTTATCGGTAGATTTTCATTGTTGAATATAGTGTTAGACGTACAAGGGTGCGACGCAACTGCAGCTGAACAGAATTTCTATTGTTGGTTACAAAAAAATTAATCTTCTATTATTAAAAAAATTTTCTACCTAACACTTGTTAGTATATTTTTGTTGCTATAAACAACAAGCCATATGCATTTACAATTAAGTGAAGAACATTTGATGATTCAAAAAGCTGCTAGAGATTTTGCTATTCAAGAATGTTTACCCGGAGTTATTGATAGAGACGAAAACCAACGCTTTCCGAGAGAACAAATTATGAAACTTGCAGAGTTGGGTTTTATGGGTATGATGGTTGACCCAAAGTACGGTGGAAGCGGTTTAGATACTGTTAGCTATGTTTTGGCAATGGAAGAAATTAGTAAAATTGATGCAAGCACAAGTGTTTGTATGAGTGTAAACAATAGTTTGGTGTGTTATGGTTTACAAGAATATGGAACCGAAGAACAAAAGCAACAATATTTAGTGCCTTTGGCTCAAGGTAAAAAGAATGATGACTTATATATTGGTGCATTTTTATTGAGTGAACCTGAGGCTGGTAGCGATGCTACTAGTCAACAAACTACAGCTGAGGATAAAGGCGATTATTATTTATTGAATGGAACGAAAAACTGGATTACCAATGGCTCATCTGCCAGTGTATATTTAGTGATGGCACAAACAGATGCTAGTAAAGGATCGCATGGAATTAATTGTTTGATTGTTGAAAAAAATTGGCCAGGTGTAACCGTTGCTGCAAAAGAAAATAAACTAGGCATTAGAGGAAGCGATACCCATACAATTATGTTTTCTGATGTAAAAGTGCCTAAAGAAAATAGAATTGGTGCCGATGGCTTTGGATTTAAGTTTGCTATGAAAACGCTTTCTGGTGGAAGAATAGGAATAGCCTCTCAAGCATTAGGTATTGCAAGTGGTGCTTACGAATTGGCACTAAAATATGCCAAACAAAGAAAAGCTTTTGGTAAAGAAATAGCCCAACATCAAGCCATACAATTTAAGCTAGCAGATATGGCTACTAAAATTGAAGCAGCACGTTTATTATGTTTAAAAGCAGCTTGGGAAAAAGACCAACATTTAAATTATGATTTAAGTAGTAGTATGGCCAAAGTATTTGCTAGTGAAACTGCTATGTGGACAACCACTGAAGCTGTACAAATACATGGTGGCTATGGTTTTGTAAAAGAATATCATGTAGAAAGATTGATGAGAGATGCAAAAATTACACAGATTTATGAAGGTACTAGTGAAGTACAACGCATTGTAATTAGCAGATCTATCTTAAAATAAATAACAACTACCCCTATAAAAAATGCCCCTGAATAAGGGGCATTTTGCTTTTGTATGTGTAGTTAAAACTAATATTAGTTAGCTATCATATCCATTCCACCACCACCTTGATCGGCTTTGGTATTTTTACGCTTAAACAAAGTAGCATCGAACTTACCAAAACGGTAACTAAAGTTTACTCTTAATACCTGAGGATCTCTTCTTCTTTCACTAATTTGAGTAAAATAAATACTTTCTGTAAATGACTTTGACAATTGTGTTCTTAAGAAATCGTCCATACTAAAAGTTAAAGAACCACTACGACCATTCTTCCAAGTCCAATCTTTTCTAATAGCTAAATCAAAACTGTAGCGAGGGAAGTTATATCCTTGAGCAGATGATTGTGCACCACCACCAAAGAATCCGCCACCACCCATTCTTCCACCACCACCTTGTGGCACAACGGTTTTAGCACGGTAGTCTGCACTAAATTGTATTGAAATTCCCTTAGGTAATTTGAAGTTATTATTCATTTTTAAAAACCAACTTACACGTTGATTATTTGCCATAATATCTATATTGCTTGCATTAATTTGAGAGTTAAATAAGTTGGCATTCAACGTTAAATCCCAAGATTTTGTAACACCAATTTTATTCGTAATTTCTAAACCATAAGAAATACTATTATTTGCATTGATGAATGTATTAAAAATAACACTGTCAACACTCGTCAATTCTGGAGCAGGAT
>JBMLQZ010000403.1:0-6155 GCA_049241285.1 Chitinophagaceae bacterium
TCATCTTTTGTATCATCAACTTCAATTCCTGCAACTCCTATCGCTCCTCTACCGGTTGGACGAACTTTTGATTCTGGAAAACGAATTGCTCTACCGCTTTTAACAGCCATCATAATTTCGCTGTTTCCATCAGTCATTTTAGCCTCTAATAATTCATCACCTTCATTAATAGTTATTGCATTAACACCTGTAACTCTTGGTCTACTAAAATCTGCTAAAGCCGTTTTTTTAATAATTCCTTTCTTGGTACATAATACAATAAAGTGACTGTCCACAAAATCTTTATCCTCAAGTTTTCTTACATCAATAATTGCTTTTACCTTATCATCAGGTGGAATTTGCATTAAGTTTTGAATAGCTCTTCCCTTAGCTTGTTTTTCTCCTTCAGGAATTTCGTACACTTTTAACCAAAAACATCTTCCTTTTTCGGTAAAAAAGCACATGGTATGGTGTGTAGATGCAACAAATAGATGTTCTACATAATCTTCTTCTCTTGTTTTGCTTCCTACTGCACCTCTACCACCTCTTTTTTGTTGGCGGTAATCTGATGCTGTTGTTCTTTTGATATAACCTAGGTGAGAAATGGTAATTACAACATCTTCTTCTTTAATAAAATCCTCCATTCTCATTTCGCTAGAAAGAAACTGTATTTCGCTTTTTCTAACATCACCAAACTTTGTTTTTATTTCTAACAATTCGGTTTTAATGAGTTCGTATCTTAAAAATTCGCTTGCAAGTAAACTTTTAAGTCTTTTTATGATTTGGAGTAACTCGTTAAATTCAGCAACAATTTTATCACGTTCCATTCCTGTTAAACGTTGTAAACGCAACTCTAGAATGGCTTTAGCTTGAATTTCTGATAAACCTTGTTCTTGTTTGTACAGTTCATCGGTTAATTCTTCGAAAATTGATTGGTTAACATACCAATTTTCAGCCTTACTTTTTTCTATTAATGCCGTTTTTGCATCATCTGGTGTTCTGCTACCTCTAATTAAACGAATTACTTCATCTAAATGATCAAGAGCTTTCAAATAGCCTTCTAAAATATGGGCTCTTTCTTCAGCTTTTCTTAATTCAAATTTTGTTCTACGTGTAATTACATCCATTCTAAACTCAATAAACTCTACTATTAAGTCTTTCAAGTTTAAAATTTTTGGTCTACCCTTACTAATTGCTACGTTATTTATACCATAACTAGATTGTAATTCGGTAAACTTATATAGTTGATTTATAATTACTTGTGCAACTGCATCTCGTTTTAAATCTACAACTACCCTATTGCCTTCTCTACTATTACTTTCATTATTTACATGAGCAATGCCCTCGATTATTTTATCGTTTACAAGTTGCCCAATTTTATTGGTTAATGCATCTAAACCAACTTGATAAGGAACTTCTGTAATAATGATTTGTTCTCTCCCACTTGGTTTTGTTTCAACGTGGCATTTTCCTCTAACTACTACTCTACCTCTACCTGTTAAGAAGGCTTGCTTAACATCTTCCATTCCATATATAACACCTCCTGTAGGAAAGTCTGGAGCTTTTACATACTGAATTAACTCTTCACAGCTAATATTCTGATTATCAATGTATGCAACACATCCATCTATAACTTCACTTAAGTTGTGAGGCATCATATTGGTTGCCATACCAACAGCAATACCTGATGATCCATTCACTAATAACTGAGGAATTTTTGTAGGAAGAACGGTTGGTTCTTCTAAACTATCATCAAAATTTAATTGAAAGTCTACTGTTTCTTTGTCAATGTCTTCTAACATTGCTTCGGCAAATTTCTCCAATCTTACCTCAGTATAACGCATTGCTGCTGGTGGGTCACCATCTTGGTTACCAAAGTTACCTTGACTATCAACCATTTTATAACGCATTGTCCATGGTTGTGCCATACGTACAAGGGTATCGTAAATTGATGCATCTCCATGAGGGTGATATTTACCCATTACTTCACCAACAATACGAGCTGATTTCTTGAATGGTTTATTGCTGCTATTGCCTAATTCATTCATAGCATGCAAAACCCTTCTGTGTACAGGTTTAAAACCATCTCTAACATCAGGCAATGCTCTGCCCACTATTACCGACATTGAATAGTCAATGTAGGCGGTTTTCATTTGCTCTTCAATATTTACCTTAATTATACGATCGTTATCAGATGTTTGCTCAGGTAATTGTGGATTTTCTTCCATTGTAGTTACGGACTAGTTTTATCGTATGAAATTGTATAATTAGAATTTTACACAAAAGAACAATAATATGGCAATTTGTGTAGCTAGCGAAGATAACTTTTTACATGCTTCGATAGGTATGAAATTCATTTTTTTTCAGTTGTTTTATCCACAGTTGTGGGTATGCATAATTTGCTTAAAAAAAGAGAGCTATTTTGTTAAATAAAGTTATTTTTCCAACATGAAAAATATGCTACTTTTTGGAGCAGGAAAGTCTGCCACTGAATTAATATTTTATTTAAATGATTTAGTAAAAAACAATGTATGTACTGTTACAATTGTAGATGCCAATATTGAGCTTCTTAAAAATAAATTACCTGAAAATACTTTTATTCATTTTGAGCAAATTGATATTTTGGATGAAAGCGAAAGAAAAAGATTGATTCAGTCATCTACAGTTGTAATTTCATTAATGCCACCTAACTTACACTATATCATTGCATTAGATTGTATTACTTATAAAAAACATTTACTAACCGCTTCTTATATTGATGAACAGATTCAATTGCAAAAGGAGCAAATAAAGAATGCCGGTGTTTTATTTTTATATGAAATGGGTTTAGATCCAGGTATAGATCATATGAGTGCAATGAAGATTATTCACGAAATTCACTCAAAAGGTGGAAAGATAGATAGCTTTATTTCTCATTGTGGAGGTTTAATTTCTCCAGAGTGTAATACCAATCCCTGGTCGTATAAAATCAGTTGGAATCCAAAAAACATCATTTTAGCTGGTAAAAGTGGTGCTATTTATAAAAGAAATGGTGTAATCGAAGAAACTGATTATACAACTTTGTTTGAAAATTGTGATACAGTTGATGTTAATGATGAAATAGGACAATTATCGTATTATTTTAATAGAGATAGTTTAAAATACATTCAATTATATGGGTTAGAAAATGCCAATACTTTTATAAGAACTACCCTTAGATATTCAAATTTTTGCCAAGGCTGGAAATGGATTGTTCAACTACAACTTACAGATGAACAAGAATTGTATGATACAAAATATTTAACTCCTAATGCTTTTTTGAAAAAGCATCTTGAAATTTTTAAGCTACAGCATGTTTATCAATCAATAAATGAGCTTTCAGTAATTCAACAGTTTGATTATTTATTTAATAACAATTCTGATTTCATAAATAAGGGTAAAATAACTGCGGCTGAAATTTTACAATCAATTTTAGAGGAAAAATTGAAATTAGTACCAAATGATAAGGATATGATTGTAATGTTACATGAGTTTGAATATACCGGATCTGATAAAAAATATTACACCAAAAGTTCACTGATAGTGAAAGGTAACAATGAGTACCGAACTGCAATGGCAAAAACTGTAGGTTTACCTTTAGGTATTGCTGCTAGAATGCTTATTGAAGAAAAAATTGCTATTGTAGGTTTACAAATACCTACAATAGAAGAAATTTATGAACCTGTTTTAGAAAAATTAACTGAATTTGGTATTCAGTTTGAAGAAAAAACTACATTACTGTAAGATTGTTATAAACTATCCATAGTAGAAACTACACCTACAGTTTGTAAAACTATTTTCAATTCTAATTTCCAACTTAAATTATTGATATAATATAAGTCGTATTCAAGTTTTTCTAAGTTTTCATTTGGAGTAGCAGTTGGGTTATTTACTTGTGCCCATCCTGTAATGCCAGGTTTTACAATATGTCTGAAAGCATAAAACTGATTTTCTTTACAACATTTTTCTACTATTTCATCTCTTTCTGGTCTAGGTCCAATTAAACTCATGTCGCCTTTTAAAACATTCCATAATTGAGGTAACTCGTCTATTTTGGTTTTTCTAAAGAATTTACCAAGTTTGGTAATGCGTTTATCGTCTTTTACTGTATAAGATTGGTTATTATTGATTGAATGCATTGTACGTATTTTATACAATGTAAACAACTTGCCATTTAAACCTACCCTAGTTTGTTTAAAAATAGCCGGTCCTTTAGATGATAATTTTGTAGCAATAACTGCTAAAATAACAATTGGAATTACGAAAGGGATAGAAAATAATGTTACAAAAACATCTAAGACTCTTTTTAGAAAAATAGTTGAATATTTGGGTTTTTCTAAAAATGATGTAATGTCTTTTTCTTCAATTTCAGTAGAATAAATTACTGGTGTAGCTCCTATAGACTGTTCGTAGAAATGAACTATGTTAATTACTTTACCTCCAATTCCATGAAAGTCTACTAAGTTTAAAAAATTTTTCAAATCTTTTGGACTTACCCATTTATCGATAAGTATATAGTCATACGGGTTATTCTTTAAATAAGCTATTAACTTGTCATCAATTTTCCCACTCCAAAAATTGTAGCTGTATTTTCTATTAAAACTTTTCTTTTTGATTAATTCTTTAGATAAAAAATCAGGATTTACAATTAATGTAGTCTTTTTTACTATCTCCTTTTTTTTCTTAAACTTATGGTGGTATTTCCAATTCCCATCGTAAAAAATGGTACGAAGTGGTTTAAGATTCGTATTAAATTTTGGAATATTTTGAGACATTATAATATTTATGAATGCAAATTTATCAATTATGTGTACAATAGCAAATAAAATCTATTGCATTTATAAACACATTATTAAGTGACTGTCTAGAATTGATATTTGTTGCATTTGTGTAATAATTATTGCAATTTATTTTTTTTACTTCTATCCTTTTTTGTGGCTTTTTCCAAATTTAGAGGGCTATTTACCCATTCATAATCTAATTGCCGCTTTTCTAAGTTTGCTGCCACTACTTTTATCCATACCTTATCACCCATTTTAAACTTACGTCCACTTCTTCTTCCTGCAATACTATAATCTCCTTCCACTAAGAAAAATTCATCAAACTCACTCAGGCTTATTATGCTAACCATGCCTTCGCATTTATGTAAAACGGTTTCAACAAAAAAACCAAAATTTGCAACGCCACTAATTACTCCTTCAAATTCTTGACCAAGATACGATTGCATAAACTCTACCTGCTTGTATTTATTGCTAGCCCTTTCACATTCCATAGCGGCTCTTTCTCTTTCACTAGTATGCTTGCACTTTTCATCCATTTTTTTATCAATAATGGGTTTTCCATTAAGAATACTTTCTAAAACACGGTGTACCAAAATATCTGGATAACGCCTAATGGGTGAAGTGAAATGACAATAGTGTTCAAATGCTAAACCATAATGACCAATATTCTTGGTGGTATATGCTGCTTTTGCCATTGTTCTAATTCCTAATTGTTCTAACACGTGTTGTTCTGGTTTTCCTTGAACATCTGCTAACATTTGGTTGAATGATGCCGCAATTTTTTCTGGTGAACTTACATTAAATTGATGTCCATACCTTTTAGCAAACTCAATAAATGGTTGTAGTTTTTTTTCATCTGGTCTATCGTGAACACGATAAGGAAATGGAATTTGCTTGCCGTTTACTTCGGTTTTAAATACGTTTTCAGCTACTGTTTTATTAGCCAAAAGCATAAACTCTTCTATTAGCTGATGTGCTTGCTTACTCTCCTTAACTACAATACCTATAGGTTTAGCTTTTTCATCTAATTTAAAACGAACTTCTTGAGATGAAAAATTAATTGCTCCCATTTTAAAACGTTCTTTTCGAATGTTTTGAGCAATTGAATTTAAAAGTAAAATTTCTTCTTTATATAAACCTTCCTCAGTTTCTATAATTGTTTGAACATCTTCGTAAGTAAAACGATGGTTAGAATGAATAATTGTTTTACCAAGCCAATATTGCTTTATTACACCTTTTGTATTTAATTGAAAGATTGCAGAGAAAGTACATTTATCTTCATTTGGTCTTAACGAACATAATTCGTTTGAAATACGTTCAGGTAACATAGGATTTACTCTATCGGGTAAATACACTGAAGTGGCACGTTTATAAGCC
>JBMLQZ010000404.1:0-2713 GCA_049241285.1 Chitinophagaceae bacterium
TATATTGGCAATATTTTTACCAGTTTTATCTTTTACAGCTAATTCAATTTCTTTTCGTAATTCATATAAATCTACATTCAAACGCTGCAAAACTTTAATGGCAGTATTTTCTCCATCTCTAATAAGCCCTAATAAAAGGTGCTCTGTACCAATAAAATCATTCCCTAACCGTAAGGCCTCTTCCCTACTAAAAGAAATGATTTCTTTTACCTGTGCTGAAAAATTATTATCCATGTAAATAATTTAAGTTCGTGTTATACAATTATAACGAATATTTTTGAGTATTGTTAAGGTGCTTTTATACACACAATGTTAATCTTATAAATATGATTGATTTCAAAATTGATACCAAGGAAAAATTTAGTGTACTTACACCAACTACTGCTACAATTTATGACAATATGACTGAGAACTTATCAGCAACTTGTTATGCTTTTTTAGAAAAAGAACAAAAGAATGTAATTCTAAATTTATCAGAAGTTGCGGCTATTGATGCTTCTGTAGCAGATGCTATTGCTAGTATTCAACAAAAGTTTTATGAACAAAATGCCAGTTTTGTAATTTGCTGTGTACAACCAACTGTTGATGCTGTTTTTGAAGAATTAGAAATTGCCGATATACTAAACCAAACACCAACAGAAAGTGAGGCTTGGGATATTATTCAAATGGAAGAAATTGAAAGAGAATTGTTAGATACTGATGATATTGAATTTGAATCGAATGAATAATATAAGAAAAAATATATAGTTAATTTAGTTGATAATTATGCCTTTGTGTGTTTGAAAAAATAAATCGGCAAACAATGATGTAATTTATTCTTTTTGTTAAATAGATTTAGTATGTTTAGCGTTCATAAATACTACAAAAAAACGCTCTCTACGAATGTTTGGTGTAACCATTTTAGGCAATAATTCTGCAATACCAGCATATGACAGACATCCAACAGCACAAGTTGTTACGATGCAGGATCAATTATTACTACTAGACTGTGGAGAAGGCACTCAACTACAAATAACGAAGTACAAAATAAGAAGAAGTAAGATTAATTATATTTTCATCTCTCATCTTCATGGCGATCATTATTTTGGATTATTAGGCTTAATTACCAGTTTTGGATTATTAGGCAGGGAACATGATTTACATTTATTTGGTCCACCTACTTTAGAAAAAATTTTACCATTTCAATTATATTTTCACCCACTAGAAAGAGAAGAAAGAATTGTTGATGAAAAACGTTTTACTGTAGACTGTTTTGCTACAAAGCATAGAGTTACTTGCTGGGGATTTATCATCAAAGAAAAAAAACCTCCAAGAAAAATTAATCCTGATGCTGTTAAAAAATTTCAGATACCTGTGCAGTTTTATGAAAATTTAAAAAATGGGGAAGATTATATTACTGACGATAACAGTTTGATAAAAAATGAATGGGTAACTTTTGAAAACTCTACAGAAAAAAGTTATGCTTATTGTGCCGATACTTCATACGATGAATCACTTGCTGAAAAGATAAAATATACTAAAGTTATTTATCATGAAACTACTTATTTAAAAGAGTTTACTAGCTTGGCCGCATTAAGGTTTCATGCTACAACTATTGAAGCTGCAACTATTGCCAAACTTGCAGAAACAGAGAAATTACTCATTGGGCATTTTAGTAGTAAATATGAATGCTTAGATCCATTTTTAGAAGAAGCAACAGCTGTTTTTCCAAATACAGAATTAGCAATTGAAGGTGTTACTTTTAAGTTTTAATTACAAGATACTTTTCCTGAAATTTGGTGAATGATAGTAGCAATTTATACACTTGTAATATTACTTATTTGAATATTTTTTTTTGTAACCAATTGTTTAAATAAGCAGTACCAATACCTATTGCTGCTCCTGCAAACACATCTGTAGGATAATGCTTTCCTAAATACATTCTACTATAGCCAACTGTAGAAGCATAAGTATAAGCTGGTACAACTATATACCATTTTTTACATTGTATAGATACAGATGCAGCCAAATTAAAAGCAGTAGATGTATGGCCAGATGGAAAAGAATTTCCTATTTCAGAAGCATCCTCAGGAAAAATTAGATTAGGATAAACTTCATAAGGTCGTTGACGTTTAACTACATATTTCGTAGCTTGAACGATTACTGTATTTACTACTAATGCTCCTACAATATTCCAACCTTGTTTTTTCAATTTTGCATCTTTTTGAATATAACCAGTCAACAACATTGCTGTAGGAATACTTACAGCAAGTGGATAAACAGATTGTGACGTTTTTTGCCAAAAATCTGAATTGGGCTGAGTAGGATTGATATTTTGTAACCAACGTACTTCTTGAGGTTGACCAAAACTTGTTGTATAAAAACAAAAGCATACTACTACAATTAGTAATATGCTTTTGTAAGGGTGGTTATGCATGCTTTTTACATTTATAAATTCGCTAAGCTTTCTTCTATAGTTTGAATTCTAGCCAATGCATCTGCTTGTTTTTTTCTTTCTAATGCAATCACTTCTGGTTTTGCATTTTGCACAAAACGTTCGTTCGATAATTTTTTCAAAACAGAATCTAAAAATCCTTTTTGATGAGCCAAATCTTTTTCTAATTCTTGTTTTAAGGTGGCTGTATCTAACTCCTTTTCTGTTTCAATGTAAAACTTATCGGTTTCTACAGCAACTACAATGGAGTTGGCAATATTTGTATTAGTAAAATGAATG
>JBMLQZ010000405.1:0-3394 GCA_049241285.1 Chitinophagaceae bacterium
ATTAACCAAACAGCTATTAGAAGTTTGTAACGAATTCAATCAACCAGTTGGCATTATTACAAAAAATGCAGGTATTCTAAGAGATAAAAATTTGTTACAAGAAATGGCTAAAAAACAAATAGTAAGTGTTTTAGTGAGCATTACTAGTTTAAATGAAGAGCTAAGAAGAGTAATGGAACCAAGAACCACAACTGCTTTGCAACGATTAAAAACCATTAATGAATTGAGTAACTTGGGCATACATACAGGCGTAATGTTAGGCCCAATGATACCAGGATTAAATGAACATGAAATGCAACGTATAATGAAAGCAGCAAGCGAAAACGGTGCAAAATTTAGTGCCTATACTTTTATTCGATTAAACGGAGCGATTAAATTGCTATTTCATGATTGGCTATATAAAAACTTTTCGAATAGGGCCGATAAAGTTTGGCATTTAATAGAAAAAGCTCATAATGGACAAGTAAACGATAGCAGATTGGGTATTAGAATGAGAGGCGAAGGCCCAATTGCTGATTTGGTGCAACAACAATTTAAGCAGTACAACAAATTGTATCATTTGAACGATGAAAGATGGAATTTAGATTGTAATAAATTTAGAAAACCGGGAGAGCAAGGAAAATTATTTTAACCCAAGAAAATTGATGGAAAAACACATGTACAAATGGATTTTTAGATAACGCTATATTTATCAAAAAAATAATCCTGTCTTGATTGTAAGACAGGATTATTTCTGATTATCCCCTTATAAATGCAAATTACTTAAAAAGCAGGGTCAGCAGGAGTGTTAGGATTATTATCTCTTTCATTTGTTGGATAAGGGAAAAAGCTACGCTTTCTCTCAGCAACAGGGCGTGAAAAACGACGATTATCTTCTAAACGCATGCCGCTCATACACAACTCAATACAACGCTGACGATATACTTCTGTGAGTAATGATGCTACATCTGTTGGACCGCTATAAGCTGGCAAATTAGCACCAACTCCAAAAACATCAGCAGCAGGTGTTTGCGTAATTACTGCATTTAATTCAGCAAGTGCAGCAGTTGTGTTAGGAGACGCTTGACGCAATAAAGCTTCAGCACGAATTAAACGCATTTCATCTGGCAAGTAAATAGGCACAGCACGTGTAGTACTATTGAAAAAACCATTAATTCTGTAACGTGGTGCTGTTGTAGCGTTAATAGACGTATAGAAAGGAATTCTTTGATCTGTTAATGCTGGTGCTAATGCAACTGGCAAACCTAATGTAGAGTCAAGAATTTGATACACATTATTTGTTGCAGTAACAACAGAAAAAACAGGATTGGTATTTGCAGCTTCATAATTTAATACCGATCCACTATAAGATAAATTAACAGCATTTGCTGCGGTAATTGCATCGGCATAATTACCAGCAAACAAGCTATATCTTGCTATTAAAGCATTAATTGTGTTGTTGAAATAATTAATATCAATTCCTGCAGGAACATTTCCATAAAAAGATAAACTAGGTGAATTTGCAGTTATAGAAGCTTGTGCTTCTTTTAGAATTGTAACTGCACGTTTAAATCCATCAATTCTAGATTGAAAAGTAGCAGGAGCAGTTTGTGTACCAGGTGCTGCAGGTATTTGTTCCCAATACATAGCTAAATTGCCAATTGCTAACGCTTTAAAAATACTTGCGTATGCAATGGCACCACTTGCAAAACTTTTATCACCTAATGCAGATGCACCTTTTATTACATTATCAGCGTCATAAATAACTTTATTATTCCAAACCCATAAATTACGAACAATTCCGTTTAAATTATCTACAGCTGTTCCACCGGTAAATAATTGAGCCTCATCTACATTACCTGCATTCATTAATCTAAACTCATTCGTTAAAGCACCACCTGCTGTAATTACGTTGTAAACTGGACTTAGTCTACCTACTGAATAAACGCTTTGTAGACCAACAGAAGCAGCAGCTAAGCCTCTAGGTGTTGTAAATACCACAGTATTTTCTATAGCGCCTGGATTTACAAAATCTTGTTTACAAGCTGCAAAAGCAACGACTATGAAAAATGGATATATTATTCTTTTCATTTGTTTCATTTTTGTAGTAAATAATTTAATTAAAAATTAGCCAAAACGCCTATTTGATAAGTTCTTGGAATAGGTACGTTTCCAAAATCTACACCACGTAAAAGGCTATTTTGACCAGTAGCATTTGTTTCAGGATCATAGCCTTTATAATTATCCCAACTAATCAAATTTCTTCCGGCAAATGATACAGTTAAATTGCTAAATACATTTGAAACTTTTCCTAAATTATAGCTGATTGAAAGTTCACGAAGTTTAGTAAATGAGCCATCATCTACTCTCCATTCTTCAATTGCATATGTTTGTTGAATGTAACCTCTTGGCAACAATCCTCTATGCTCTTTTTCAGCCAATTCACTACCGTTACCTACACCTTGTCTTGTTCTATAGTCGGCATTAAATACTTCTACTCCTGCCACTCTATCTAACTGAAATCCTACTGTAAGTTTTTTATAAGTAAAGCTATTTATTAACGTTGCAGTATAAGTTGGATTTGGACTACCTAAAGCACCTCTTAAAATTGTTGAATTAGGTCCAGAAGTAAATGGCAAACCTGTAGTAGGATCTATTGTCGGCGTTCCAAATGGACTTCCATTAGCAACTGGTCCTCTAGCAGTAACAGGAATATTTGATGCATTTAAGATTTGCTTTCCACTTGCATCTCTAGCAAAAAATGTAGAGTAAAATACGGGAGCATCATATCCTGGAATTAAAGCAAAAACGGCTCCTGTTCCTGTTGAAAAAGAAATGAAAGGAACTCCTAAGTTTTCAATACGATTAACATTTCTACTTAAGTTACCAGTAATTTCCCAACGGAAATTTTTATTTCTAATAGGTATACCAGTTAATAAAACTTCAAACCCTTTATTGCGTAATGTTCCTACATTTTTTGAAGCAGTTGGGAAACCTGTACTAGGAGCATTTGTAATATTTGGAACCAATAAATCTACAACTTGTTTGTTGTAATAGTTAAATGTAAATACCAATCTATTATCTAACATAGAAATGTCTGTACCAATCTCAAACTCTTTTTGTCTCTCAGGTTTTAAATCGGTACTAACTGTTGTTGATGGAGAGGTTAAACTAGCTCTACCTAAAAAAGGAGTGTTATTATAAACATTGAATCTATCAAATGCACCAATACCTGTTAGGTTTCCGCTTTCACCATATGCTGCTCTTACTTTTAAATTATTTATGTATTTTGAAATCGACATATTTTTAAAATAATTCGATTCTGAAATAACATAACTACCACTTACTTTAGGATAAAAGAAGTTTCTATTGTTTTTTGCAAAGATTCTTCATTGGTATAACCCAACATTAATAC
>JBMLQZ010000406.1:0-1280 GCA_049241285.1 Chitinophagaceae bacterium
CCATGCTTATTGATAATAGGGGCAACATTTATAACTTTCATAAAGCAAGCCTCAGTAATATTGCTAATAATGGTGCCGTAGAAGCCGATTTGCCAAATGGAGTTTTAATAAAAGGAAGTATTACATTTAGAAATATGATGCCACAAAGTGATGCAATTACTCTAATTGATATTCCTTTAGCATGGAGGTATGTTACTGAAAATAATTATTATGATGTTGATGAAGAAAAGGTAGAATTAAGAAATATTAAAATTTACTGGAACAATGTTCAAGAAAATCTCTTAACAACTTTTCCATTTAAAGTAAAGTCATTACAGGGTGGAGTAGAAATGTATATTACAGGTTGTAAAGGCAATAAAGCTAGCCAAAATGTAACGGTGCATTATGCTTTTTATAACAAAGAAAATCCTATGCAATTATTATCATTAAACCCTTGGAATCATAACAAAAGCAATGCAATTGACAATATGGGAAACAATTATAGTTTTGATAAAAATTATTTAGGCAATACCATTTCTAGTGGGTTAATAGAAAAAGTTTTACCAACTAGCTTAATTGTGTCGGGTTCTATTTCATATAAAAACGTATTACCTAGTGCCACAACTTTTAATTTGGTAAATATTCCCGTAGAAATAATGAATTGGAAGGGCAAAGAGAAAAATTTTAATGATGCAATACATTTAAAAAACCTACCTATTGATTGGGATAATTCAACATCGCCTATTTCTATACCAGAATTGGCAGTTAAAGTGGAGAAACCATTATTGCAAGTTGATGATTTATTCAAAAAATCTAAAAAATTGGTTTCAGGTTGTGAGTTTGAATTTGTAGAATGCCAAGGCGATAGTGCTACAAACATGGTTACCATTTTCTTCAAAATTAAGAATGAAGGCAAAGCTCATCAAAAAATAAATATAGATCCTTGGTGGGGTAGTTATGCTAAAGCTTTTGATGAACATGGAAACGATTACAAATTTGGTAACTTAAATCTGGGACGACAATATGGTAACGGCTATTTAAAATGTGATCTCCCTAGTGGTTTATTTGTAAATGGATTTATAACTTTTTTAGAAGTTGAATCAGCAAGTAAGTTTTTAAATTACATAAGTCTGCCTTTGTATTGTAAAAGTAGATATGATAATAATGAAAAAGATTATGAATTAATTGAATTGAGAAATTTGCCAATAAACTGGAAATAATAAATTAAGCTATCATTTACTTCAATTAGCCCCATGCAGCTTACTCTTGAGCAAAAAAATATACTAGCCACAAATGGAGAT
>JBMLQZ010000407.1:0-5036 GCA_049241285.1 Chitinophagaceae bacterium
ATAATTGTACCCCGGCTAAACTAACTCTTGGTGCTAACGCAAAAAATGCAACATCATTTATTTGGGATTTTGGTGATGGAACTTTAAGTGCAATGTCTGATGATACTTTTGCTACGCATACATATCCATTAAGTGGTGTTTACAGGCCTACACTAATTATGAAAGATGTAGCCGGTTGTAGCTCTATTTTTGAAATGAAACAATTGATTCTATTAGATTCTATTGATACCAAAGATTCAATTGTATTATCATCCAATCAATTATGTAACGAAGGAGTTATAGCTTTTGATGGTAACGTTAAAAGCCTAGGAAATAAAGCTTTTGGCCAACCAAATAAATATGAATGGAATGTAGGAAATGGATTGATAGTTGATTCATCACACAAAGATTTACCGAAAATTTATTTTCATCAATTAGGTGCACAAAATGTTCAATTACAAGTAACTTCTCCAGGAGGTTGTAAAGCAAATTTTACGAATAAAATACTCGTAAAACCATCTGCAAAACCACAAATACATGGCTTGAAATACATTTGTATGGGAGAGAAAATGCAGTTAAGTGCTACATCAAATCGTACAGAAAATATTCAATGGAATTGGAAGTTTGAAAATGGAAATACTAGTCAATTGCAACAACCAATACCACAAATTTTTACAAATACAAAATCTACTAACACAATTGAATTAATCACCAATTTAGATGGTTGTTTAGATACAGTTGTAAAAGAAATTACTGTTTATGAAAGGCCTTTAATTCAATTAACTCCCAATAAAGCTAGGCTTTGTTTAGGAGATTCTATTCAATTAACTGCACATAATGGTAGTCAATATGAATGGCTTCAAGCAAAAGTTGTAACTGCTAACCCTACCTTTTTTGTAAGACCAAATGTAACAAGCCATTATTCTGTAAAGGCAATTAATAAATTTGGTTGTGAGGCAATAGATTCAACTCTAGTAGAAGTGGTGCAACCTCTAAAACTTAGTATTAATAGTACTATTGAAGCTTGTTTAGGATCTACAGTTCAATTGCAAGTAAATGGAGCAGATAAATATCAATGGATGAATGTAAATAATGAATTGAGCAATGCTCAAATTGCAAATCCTACTACGGTAGCACGGAAAAATACCAAATACAAAGTGGTTGGTTTTGATAAAGAGGGATGCTTTACTGATACAACTGAAATAGGTTTGATTGTTCATGCTTTACCAACCGTACAAGCAGGAAATGATATTGTAGTAGGAACAGGTTCTTCAACAACTTTAAAGCCTACATATAGTAGCGATGTGCAACGTGTACAATGGTTTCCTACACAATATTTGAATGCAGCAAATAGTACAACTCCTATTGTAACTCCAAAAAGTGATATGACTTATATAGTTACGGCTACTTCAAAATATGGATGTGAAGCAAAAGACTCCATTCGTATACATTTACAATGTATTCAAGATAATTTGTTTTTGCCAACAGGGTTTACACCAAATAAGAATGGGTTAAATGATGTATTTTATCCATTAGGCAGGGGTATAAAAGTGGTAAAACATTTCACTATTTATAATAGAGCTGGTCAACTGATTTTTGAAAAATCAAATTTTCAAATCAATGATAAATTAGCTGGTTGGAATGGTAAATTCCAAGGGCATGATCAACCTATGGGCACGTACATTTATTCAATAGAGGTTGAATGCGATACCAATGAAATTTTTAGCAAAAAAGGAACTATAACGCTCATTCGATAATTGTTTTTGCCTACTGTATTTGTATAGAAAAAAATATTTCGATGGAAATTTGCAACGCTATATAACTGCATGATTATCCATTTTTACGATTCATGTATTTTTTCTTTTTCAATAGTTGTTCAAGTTTTTTATGCTCTTGTCGAATGGTTAAATCAATTGGTGTAACGCCACTATTATTACCAACATAAGGATTGGCTGCATATTGTAAAAGAAGTTTAGCAGAAGCTATATTGCCTGTCCAAGCAGCCCAATGCAAAGGCGTTTCTTGAATGCCATCGGTAGCTTTAATATTTGCACCATTTTCTAATAATAGTTTTACTAAAACAACATTGTCGTATTCAACAGCCCAATGAAGAGGTGTAATTTTATCGTTATTTGCTGTGTTTACTTGAGCACCTTTTTCAATTAAGTAAGCAACCAAAAACTCGTAACTTAATTTAGCTACCATGTTTAATGCTGTTTCTCCTTTAGCATTCATACAATTAATATCAGCGCCTAACGATAAAGCTTTTTTAATATCCTGAACATTTCCGTGTAATGCTGCAGCCAATAGTAACTCGTTAGCCTCTTTCGTTTTCTCAGATACTTTGTTTTGAGCATTTCCAGCAAAACCAATTGAAAAAATTAAAAGTAAATTAATGAGAAGAAATTTCATTGTTATAAACTAATTATAGGATGATAAAATGATGCTGTTTATTTATTCGGATACTTAATTCATTTTTCAAATTCATAAATAATGTACTTTCTTGTAAACTATATGCAATACTTTTAGAAACGATAACCCCTTAAAAAGTCTTCAATCAGCATTCTTTTTTTCCCTTCTAATTGAACATCTAATAAATGAATAAATCCATCAATACAGCTAATTTTTAAATAGCTTATATTATCTGTTTTCAATTCACCAGTAGCTAAACTATGATCTGCAATTTCTTTTCTACTAGCATAAACTTTCAATTTTTTTTCTTGCAAAAAAGTAAATGCAGCAGGATAAGGTGATAGTCCTCTGATTAGATTATGCACTTTTTCAGTTGTTGTATTAAAATCAATGAGACAAGTTTCTGTAAAAATCTTCGGTGCATGCTTTAGTGTGGTGTCTTCTAATGGTTGTGGTTTTTCAGAAATTGAACCGTCTAACAAACCATGAATGGTTGTAACCAAAGTATTTGCTCCAAGTATCATCATTTTATCATGTATTTCACCAACATTTTCATTTTCACCTATTGGCATTTTTGCTTGTAATAAAATGTTACCTGTATCTATTACATGTAATAATTTAAAAGTGGTAACACCTGTTTCTTTATCACCATTAATTACAGCCCAATTAATAGGTGCAGCACCCCTATATTGAGGTAGCAAAGAACCATGAACATTAATTGTACCCATAGGTGGCATATTCCAAACAACTTCAGGCAACATTCTAAATGCTACTACAATTTGAAGATCTGCTTTTAGGGCTTTTAGTTCATGAATAAACTGTTCATTTTTTAGTTTCTCTGGCTGTAAAATATGCAGGTTATT
Source organism: Chitinophagaceae bacterium (assembly GCA_049241285.1). Taxonomy (GTDB): domain Bacteria; phylum Bacteroidota; class Bacteroidia; order Chitinophagales; family Chitinophagaceae; genus Parasediminibacterium. Next base: position 3,255 of record JBMLQZ010000407.1, read on the forward strand.
GGCTAAGGCATATTTTTTTACAGCACTCTCTGTTAGCTGCATTCCTCTGCCTGCTGGTTTATCAGGTGCAGTAACTACACCTACAATATTAAAACCTGCTTTTACCAAAGCGTCTAACGAGGCTACAGCAAAGGCAGGTGTACCCATAAAAACAATTCTACAATCTTTTACATTCATTTGGCAAATGTAAGTATTGAAGAATTTTATATTTATACGAAAATGAAATTGTCAACAATAAAAGATGATTGTTGAAGAAGTAGCATATTCAACAGACGATTTTTATTCTTTCAACTTAAAGTTAAATACAATGGTGCCTTTTTCTTCTTCATTTGTTCCTCTATTTAACTTTAATTGTTTGGCTTTTTTAAGTGCAATTCCTCTAATAGATTGATTAGTAGTAGTTGTTCCTTTGGGATTGATAATTGCATTGGTTACGTTGCCTGTTGCATCTACAATTATATCAACTGCAACTTTTGCAGGCTCATTAAATTCATCTTCAAAACTTGGTAGCTTGGTAATTTTTCTTCCTGTAAGTCCACTTCTGATACTAACACCACTATTGCCGCTTGCAGCGTTTCCAATATAACTATCACTATTTGGGTTGCCGTTAGGTTTTCCTTGGTCTCCGTTTCCACCAGCTATTCCTTGATTTTTAACACCATTATAGCTATCAGCATTGTTTCCTCCATTTCCATTGCTACCATTGTATTTTGCCATTGTTGCCTTTGGCTTAGGTGGAGTTGGTGTACTTGTTTCTGCCGGCTTAGTATTTTTTGAAATGGGTGTAGGTATTGTTTTATTTGCAGGTTTTGTAATTGCTTTATTGATTTTTGATACAACAGGAGCGTCTGGCTCGTCGTTTTCTGTTTCTGTAATGTTGGTTTCTTGTGTAGGTGTATTAGCAGCTTGTTGTTGAGGGATGTTTTCTGTAACTGTTTGTTCGTTTGAAGGTTCTCCTGGAATCATTGGTGCAATATCTCCTAAACCAGTTTCGCTATTGCCTAAATTTACTTCTATACCTTCTTCAAAAATAGGTTCAGGTGTTTGTGGAACTGTCCAATGCACAAGGAAAAATACAATAAATAAGAGCGTACAACTAATGAATGTTATACCTGAAGCTTTAAGATTTTTATTGCGTTCAAATTGAGCAGTTTCAACCATCTTTTTTAATTTAAATACCTTAATCAAACAAGCGAATACAAATACTAAGTTATTCTATAAACGTAAAGTACTTACAGGATGTTGTATAAATAAAGGTTAATCTATTGTACTTATATACTTATTTCTGAAAAAACACATCATAAGCAAAACGTAAAAGTGTAGCAGTTACAATAAACAAAAAGAAAATTCTGATAAATTTATTCCCTTTTTTTATGGCAAATTTTGCACCTAACATTCCACCTAAAGCATTACTAGCAGCCATTGGTAAAGCAATGCTCCATACAATTTTTCCTTTCAACATAAATAAAATAATCGACCCGAAATTGGTAGCTAGATTCACCATTTTAGCTTTAGCCGATGCATGTAAAAAATCGTATCCCATAACACTTACAAATGCAAGTACTAAAAAACTACCTGTACCTGGGCCAACAAATCCATCATATAAACCAATAATAATACTGATGGCAATAGCGTAAGTTTTTTTGGTTTGATCAGAATGATTTTTATGAATATGCTGACCAAAATTTTTCTTTGAATAAGTATAAAGGGCAACAAAGCTTAACACCACAAGTAGCAATGGTTTCATAAAACTATTATTCACAATTGTAAGCAATTGAGATC
>JBMLQZ010000408.1:0-2858 GCA_049241285.1 Chitinophagaceae bacterium
AATTAGTGTAGCATTAAAAAATAATTTAATTAAATAGTTGAAGCAATTAATTTACATATTACCCTTATGGCTTTTTTTTATAATACTTCCTACAACAGCCAGGTTGCAAGTAAATAACCAACAATTAAAATTATACATTCATCAGTTGGCTGCAAAAGATAATAAGTCAACTTTATATCAACAGTTAGATTCACTAAATAAACTCAAGAATATAAACCCTGAAAATGCTACCCTCATTAAAGTGCATTTAGCAAGAGAAGCAGCACGAATACAAAAGTATGCTGAGAGTTTAAAGCTTAGTTATGAAGGTATAGAGATTGCTAAAAAATATGGTTACGATAGTGCTCATTCGGCATTTTATAAATGTATTGGTACTGTTAGTTATTATACTGGTAAGCCATTTGAAGCAATACTGTATTTTAAGAAAAGTGCTGCTATTGCCGTAGAAAAAGATATTATAGTTCTGCAAGCTGCCAACTACCAAAATATTGGTGGAGTTTCTATTGATAATAAACAAATTGATACAGCTTATAAATATTTGAATTTAGCCATTGTAACCAGTAAAAAATGTGGGGCTAAATGTTCACAGTTTAGATTAATGGCATTAAGGTTATTGGCAACGCTTTATGATGAGCAGAAGGAATATAGTAAAGCAGAAAAACTATTCGTAAATATAGAAGGGGAAATTAAATTATCAAGAGATACGCTGATAATTGCATCTGTTTTGATTTATCATGCAAAGTTATTATCTACACTTGGTAAAAAAGAATTAGCCATAGAAAAATCTGAAAAAGCACTCATATTAATGAGAAATTTTAAAGGTGGTTACGACCATGGTTTTTATACAACACTAGCACACCTTGCAGCAAGAAGAGATGAAACAGGCGATTATAAAGAATCATCTAAGCTAAGAAAAGAGATGATAGAATTACAAGCCAAAAGATTTAAACAAGAAGGTGATGCCCAAATTAATCAATTAGAAACGCAATTTAAAGTAAAAGAATTGGAGCAAGAAAAAAATATAGCCAATGCAAATGTTCTAGCCCAAAAACAAAAAAGACAAACGTTATTTTTTTTGCTAGTAGGTACCATAATAATTGCTGCTTTATCGTTTTTTGCTTTACATCAACGAAATAAAAAGAAACAAGCTTTAGCAAAAGCCAATACTCAAAAGGCATTAGTAAATTCTATTTTAGAAACCGAAGAAAAAGAAAGAACCAGAATAGCAAAAGATTTGCACGATGGTATTGTGCAAGATTTAACTGCCATTAAAATGCAGTTGCAATCATTTACAGATGCAGCACCTCAATCTTTACAAAATCAATTATCTAGCTTATTAAAACATGTTGATACAACTTCTAAAGAGGTTAGAGAAATTTCGTACCAAATGATGCCTGTAACTTTAAGGGAGTTGGGTTTGGTACAAGCTATTAATGAATTATTAAATAGAAGTTTATCTAATAAAAATATTAAATTTGAGTTTAATTCCATTGGCGTAGAAAATAGATTGCCCGAGAAAATAGAAACTACTGTGTATCGCATTTGCCAAGAGTTAATAAACAATACCATAAAGCATAGCCAAGCAACAAATGTTTCTTTATTGCTGCAGTTACGCAACAATAGTTTGCAAGTAACTTATGAAGATAATGGCATTGGCTTTGATACAGCTTCTGTAAAAAAAGGTATTGGTTTAAATAGCTTAAACAGTCGTGTAGAAATGATTAACGGTAAATTAGAATTTGATCAAACTAATCAAACAGGAACAGCAGCTTATATAAAAATTCCATTGTAAGCAATACCAAAATTTACGTACTAAAATAGCGTAGATTGGTGTAGAAATTCTTTCCATTAAAATAGCAGTTTTGCTTATCACAAACAACAAAGTGTTAAGCAATGTATGGTAACTAAATAGGGGTAAAATATATGTATGCTTAATACTTTGTTTTTTGTGAAATAAATATTTGATTATTAAATTATTTAAAACAAAAACAATGAAAAGTTTACAAAACATTAAAAAGACAACCCTAGTATTATTAGCCTTTATGGTTACTTTATTTGCTTGCAAAAAAGAAGATACTGCAACAAGTGGAGGTTCTATTCCAACAAATGGTTGGAGAATTGGTACAACCAATTACACCACTGTTTTTTCTATGAGAAATGCAGGACAACCAAATTCTATTGCTGTTTTTGATGCTATTCCTGGAACGAATAATTCGAGCAATGTAGCTGTATTATTTAATAATATTACTGGTATTGCTGCAGGTACATTTAAAGTTGTTTTTAAACCCAATCAAAGCGATTTATTAGCCAATGAAATTATGATTGGAGCTAGTACTGGCTATAATCCAACTCTTAGTAAACCAGATAAAGAGTATGCTACTGTTCCAACTTTAACAGTTGATGCTACCGTTACTATTACAGGCGGTAAAGCTAAAATTGTTATTCCGCAAATCAATATAGTAGCAATACCAGCATCACCAAGTTCAATCACTACAACTTTTGCTGGAACTATTATAGAACAATAATTAAAAATTATAAGTATCTAAATAATTTACTAACAAAACAAAAGGCTTTTTAAAAACAATTTATTAAAGTAAAAAAAACAAAAATGACATATCAAAAAAATATTACTAAGCTAGGATTATTGGTTTTTAGTTTAGTTTCAACAATGCATTTAATTGCTCAAAATAGTATTAAGCAAAAAAATATTTTCAATATATCGGGTAATATAGAAACTATTGATAAAGCCCCAGGTGGTTTTTTGTTAGTAGGTTCTTCAAATGGTTTAAGTGGTATAGAAGCCAATTCAAGTACAGTAAAATACACCTATACCAAAATGGGAAAAATAAAGGCCGATG
>JBMLQZ010000409.1:0-1750 GCA_049241285.1 Chitinophagaceae bacterium
ATACTGCCTATGGATTATTTATTAGAGGCTTATCTTCAGAAGTTACAGGAACAAATTATACAGCTGGTCCGTCTGCATTTACTTATAGCTTAAGCGGTACATTAAACGATAATAGTGTATCATACACACCAGCAAATACTAGCAATTATTTTATTGTAGGTAATCCATATGCAGCACCTGTGAATACCCTAGCTTTAACAGGTGGCGTATCTAGAGGATATGTAACTTACCAAATAACCCAAGGTGGTAGCCAAACCGCCCAACGAACCAGAGCCGGTTCATGGATAGTAGCAGGTGGTAATAGTAGTACCAATAGCACTTTACCTGTACTAGGTACCTTAGCCTTTATACCTTCAAGTACCAACAGTTTTAATGTAACCAATAGCAACATAAATATCTTCGGAACACCAGTCACCAATTTATTTTCAACTAATAATGAAATTCAACAAATAGGTATTAGTATAGAACAATCAGGACAATTATTGGATAGAATTTACATTAGACAGGAAGCCAACAATAACGAACGATTGCCAAAGTTTAAAAATGATATTGTCAATTTGTACATTCAAACAACAGATGATAAAGCACTCAGTATTGAAAGCAAAGCCAATTTATTTGGCAGACAGCAGCTAGCAATTAGTGCCCCAAAAGGTAACTACCAATTAAGCATTAACCATAATAGTTTACCCGCAAACATCACTACTACATTAGTTGATAACTATTTACAAACAGAAACCAAATTGATTGCCAATGCTGTTTACAATTTTACAATAAATAATGATTCTATTAGTCAAGGTAATAAACGATTTTATGTAGTATTTACTAACAGCAATATGGCCAGTGTTATTGAAGAAATGCCTATAGCGAAAGCATTTAAAGCGGTAGTTGTAGCAAATGTGAACAATACTAAAATCATTAATATTTATCTAGAAAATGCACAGAACAATCAAGCACAGGTATTAGTAAGAGATGTACTAGGAAGAACTATTAGTAGTAACTATATTAGCAATGGTACGAATAGCATAATAGCTCCAAATACTAACGGGATATATATCATAGAAATAAACGATGGTATTCATAAAAAAGTGAAAAAAATTATTCAATAGAAAGGAATTTAATGGTATATAATGAATAGCGGAAAATAAACAACGCATTTCGCTTTTACTCATAATCTAGTTCTTGTTCAATTGTATGTTGCTTATCGAATAAAATCAAAAACAAAAAGGATAAAAACATGAAATTCTATACATTTATCAATACCAAAACATCATTGCTATTAATCCTATTATTATTTGCAACCACACAAGTATTTGCTGAAGGGTTAGGTGATTTAGATATTGATCCTGATGTGCCAATTGATGGAGGTTTAAGCCTGCTAGTAGCTGCAGGAGTAGGTTATGGAGCAAAGAAGATAAAGGATAAGAAAGCAAAAAAAAGCTATAGTAAAGTAGACAAATAGATAACGCTATAAAAATTATTAATTGAAATTAAATTCAAATAGCATTTTCTTATTAAAAATATTGTCAATGAACAGAAAAACAAAATTGGGTTTTGTTCAGAAGTGGCTAAATAATATCTTCGAAACTCAAATCTATGCCACACCAGCATGAAGAAGAGAATATTGCTTTTATGTAGTTTTTTTTATTTGATTTCTTTGTATGCCCAACCTGTTAATAATTTATTGGGTAAAATTCCCAATGGTGAAGCAATTTTTGAAATATTACCAGATAATGGCTACACAATTCAACAA
>JBMLQZ010000410.1:0-6462 GCA_049241285.1 Chitinophagaceae bacterium
AATTAAGCAGTATTTATAAAAGCTTTTAATTCCCGAAACTAATCTAGCTTGAGAAGTAGCCGCTAAACCTAATTGTGCAATGTAATTAATAAACTCTTGTAATTGGTTAATAGTAAGCTCGGCTGGTTGAGCTTCAATTTGATGTACTTGTAAATACTGAGTAAGTTTCTCAATATCATTTAAGTAAGCTTCAATACTGTGATTGCTCAATGATTTTTCGAGTTGTAAATAAGCCTTAAACCCTTTTTTATACGATTGCCACATTTAACTACAATTATAATTGATTGTTTCAATAAAACAATCTAAAAATAAAACCTAAACTAGTTTTGAACTCAATTGAGTAGCTATTGGCTTACGAAAGTTCTATTTCTATTAATTCTTAAATCTCTCAGAATGCCCGATTTAGGGCTAATTGAGATGCTAAAACTTCTATAAGTGTTTACTGGCGTAACATTAATACTTAATTGCCAGCAATGCATTTCTCTGCTCACAAAAAAGCTTAGTTGCTGTAAAGATTTTGCGTTTACATCAAAAAAACCAGTAGCACCCATTTTCCATTTTTCGGTTAAACTAAAATCTCCATTAAAATTCATGCTAGAAGTAATGATGTTTTTGAATGAATAATCTGGCTGTAATTGTCTAGAAAAATTTAGTGAATATGAAAAACTAAGTGTCCAAGGAATATTGAAATCGGTAAATTCTGCAGGATTACTTCTTGCAAATTGCAACTGTCTTTGTTGCTCTTCTGGTGTTAAAAACGGATCTACAGGAATGTTTTTATCGGCTTCTTTTCCATCTCTGGTTTTGCTTTGAAAGTTGGTTGAAATAGCAATATTTCCTCCGGTAATTCGTCCTGGATTAAACTTCTTTTTAGACCATGTATATTCTTTGGTAATATTTCCTAAACTATCTAAAGCATAAGGGTCTAGCGTAAAATTGGCAGTAATATTCACTTTTTCAAACAAGGTGCTTCTTGCATAAAACTGAAAAGGAGCTAATGCAAAACTATCTGCCATTAAGTTGTAAGAGGAATTAAAACCAAAACCATCAATCAATTTCACCTTTCTAAACTCTTCTTTTTTGGTAGTATCTACAGGTGCATCTTCTTCGCCTTTTTTCTTTTTAGGGGTTTTGTTTTTCACCTTCATCTTTAATAAATTATCTATTCCAAAACTAATTCCTCCAAAAGTTCCTTCAGAATAAGCCCCAGGAATTACACCATCGAATTGAGAGAAACGAACCAATCTTTTCGTTGTATCTACTTGAGTGCTGTAAAAAAACTTGCTTACTAAATCTGGCTTATAATTCACACCAATACTTGGTCTTATTTCATGACGAATGGCTTGAATAGTTCTACTTTTTTTAAATTGATAGGTACCAAAAATTCTTGTACTGGCACTTATTCCAAAAGTCATTTGCCTTGATGTATAAAAACCTTTTGTGATGAGTGTATCTACTTTCTTACCATTCCAACTTCTTTGAATTTTTTGTCCATACCATCTTTCTTCATAAGTGATGCTTGGGGCAATTGTTACAGGACCTAAAGCTGGCAAAGAAATAGAAATTGGAATATTATGTGTTGCTCCCCATTGAATAGTGTCTAACAAGCGTTGAATACTGATAGCAGAGTCGTAAAAAGATAATTGATTGGTAAAATTTCCACTATAGCCAATACCTAACTTTTCGTACCACTTGGCTGTTCCAACCTGATCTTTTTTCTGAAAAGGATAAAAAGTTACCACGTTGGCATTTAGAGTAGGTAAATTCAAATTCACCAATTTGGTATTGTTGTTTTGATTGTGATTGGCATTTAAAGAAATATTTGCTTTACCTCTAAAATCTTTTGAATAACTGATAGATGAACTAAGTTGATTTTGAAAATTGATAAATGGATTGTTTAAAACTGTTGAATTATATCTGGTACTTCCAAAATTTACGTTTGCTGAAAATGTAGTACCAGGCCTTACACGTTGATCTTGACTATGGCTCCAACTAAGCATAAATGAACGAGAAGAATTGAATTCTTCTTTTGCAAAAGAGCCAAAATTGCTTCTATTTAAAGCTTTGGTGTTTTGAATGGTAAGGTTTACACTACCTTGATGACGATATCTTTTTAAATATCTAGGACTTACATTTAAAGTCCATCCACCATAAGAATATAAATTGGTTCTTACAGTAACATCAATATAATCGTTAATTGCTTTATAATACCCTAAACCTTCTAATCCAAAACCAAAATCTTCACTTACTGTAAAAGCAGGTGCTAAAATACCAGAATGCCTACCATTGTATAAAGGATAAATACCAAAAGGAATTCCTACAGGAATTGGAACACCCTCAAACATAGGTGATGCAGGACCGCTTATGGCCAATTTATTAGAGATTACTTTTATTTTTCTTGCTCGTATGCCAAAATGTGGTGTATCTAAATTACAAGTGGTAAAAATACTTCTAAACCCAAAGTATTCTGTAGCACTCACTTTCTTAAACACTTGAGCGTTAATGTACATTTCTCCTTCTTGTAAATAGGTATTTTTTGTAAGTCCTTTAAATGTTTTTAAACTAAAAAAAATAGAATCGCTAATGGTTTTCATTTCACCCTGTGTAAGCTTAGGCTTACTAGAAGGATTTCCACTAGTATCTAAAGCACCATAGGCTTTTACAGTTTGCCCAGTTTGATCGTAGCGTATAGTTGCCGCTTCAAGATCTACATCTTTATTTTTTACATTGGCCTTGCCATAAAGAATAAATTCTTTTGTAGGAATAATTAATACACCAGAATCTGATGCTGCATATTCAATGGGTGCATCTAAACTATCTTTTGAAATTGTTAACGTATCAATTACTTGTATTTGTTTGTTTTTGATAGCTGTATCTGGAACATTTTTGCCAGCTGTGTCATTCACCAGTTTGTTAGCAGAACGTATATTGGTTAAAGGAGCAACAGATTTATTGAAATTTGGCTTAGTGGGAACTGTATCTTTTTGAGAAATATTAAGCAGAAAATTTGAACGAAATGCCTTTACTTTAGCTGTTAATTGTACGCTAATAGTAACAAAACTTATAGCGGTCACAATAGCCAAACTCAATTTTACGTTAATTTTACTTCGCTTACTCATAAATTGCTACAGGCAAAAATAAGGGGGTGTAGTGTAATAAATTGCTTAATATAAATGCTTTAACATATTTAGATTATGATTAGAAAAGTTTGCATAATGGGTTTATTTAGTTTTTTGATCATTATTTTAACATCTTTTGTGATAAATAAAGATGTGTATGTTAAGAAAGAAACTGGTTCGCCTAAACAAAAATCTAGATTACGCAAAATTGTTTTAGATGCTGGTCATGGAGGGCATGATGGTGGTGCACCTGGAAGATATTCTACCGAAAAAGAAGTAGCCTTAGCCATAACATTAAGATTAGAAGAACTTTTAAGGGCTCAAATGCCAGAAATTGAATTAGTGGTTACTAGAAGAAGTGATATTTATCAACACCCTACTACAAAAGCTAAAATTGCCAATGAAGCAAAAGGCGATTTGTTTGTTTGTATACATTGTAATAGTGCACCTGCTCAAAAACACAGAGAATTTATTGGGTATAAAACAGAAACTTATTATACTGGTAAAGGCAAAAAGAAGAAAAAACGTACTAGACAAGTAAAAAATTATCGTACGTACACAACACCACATCCTGCAAAAGGTACAGAAACATATATTTGGGGAGCTCATAAAAATGATGCGAAAGAAATTGCCATGAAAGAAAATGAAAGTTTATACTTAGATAGCACTTTGGCAAAATCTGTAGCTGGCTTCGATGCCAATTCACCAGAGAAAATGATTACCCTAAATTTAAAAACTAGACAATACTTTGAAAGAAGTGCATTTTTGGCATTAACCATTCAAGAAGAGTTTAAAAAAGCAGGAAGAGTAGATAGAGAGGCTTTACAAAGACAAGTAGGTATTTGGGTTTTACAAGCTGTTGCAATGCCAGCAGTATTGGTAGAAACAGGTTATATTTCAAATCCTGAAGAAGAAGATTATTTAAATAGTAAAGAAGGGCAAACCGAAATAGCACAAGCCATCGTAAATGCTATTAAAAGATATCAATATTCTATAGATTCAAAATCATCAACTGCATCTACTAGAAATTAATGCCTTTTTCAACTTAACCATTAACACATCTTCATACAAATATTAAATACTAAAAGTTATTATTGGAAACATGTAGTTACCTTATATTTTTGGCGGTAACAGTAGTAACAATAGATTCGTTAGATTGCTTACATTAATTTAGAATTGCATTTATGAAGGTTGTGGTTGCCTATATGATATTCCTTTGTAGTGCAATGTTTATTTGCAGTATACAACAAGTATACTCACAACAATCCCCTGAAAAAAAGACGAGTACTAAAGACACTTTTTTTTTAGCGAAAAAGAAAGGTTGGTTAGGTAAATTGGCAAAAAGTATTGCACAAAACACACCAGACGATATTCAAGATGATGCCACTACTAAAAACATCAATACTTATTTACCTCATAAAGACAAAATCATTGAAAATATTTACATTAATCATTTAAAGTTTGGAGCATCAATTTACGATACCAATAAAGTAAAGAATAACTTTTTAACAGAAGCTGCCAATTCATTTCATTCCAATACAAAAAACAAAACAATTTATAATAATTTATTCTTTAAAAAAGGCGAAGCATTATCACCCAACATTATGGCAGATAATGAACGCTATTTAAGAGAAATTTCTTTTTTACAAGATGCTAGAATATTTATTTTACCTACTATTTCAGATACCAATAAAGTAGACGTTTGGATATTGTATAAAGATGTTTTTGCCATTGGTGGCGAAGCAAACCTTAGTAATAAAGCTGTTTTTGCTGAATTTAAAAATGACAATGTTTTTGGCACTGGTCAACGACTATTAATTCAAAATTTATTCGATTTAGAACGTAAACCCAAATATGGTTTTGGAGTAGAATATTTAAAAAGAAATGTAAACGGTAGTTTTTTTGATGTTTCAGTGGGTTTTCAAAATCTAGCATCGGGTTTTAATACAGGTAAAAGAGAAGAAACTAACCTTACCCTAAAAGTTGATTTACCACTTGTTAGTCCGTATTTTTTATGGACTGGTAGTGCAGAAGCCTCAGTAAAATACACGAATAATAGATACCATATCGATTCAATTTACCAGCAAAATGTTCAATACAAATTCTACAATTTTGATGTTTGGGCTGGCTATAATATTACGTTTAAAACCTTTTTTGATGAAAGTGTTATTCGTAAACCCAAACAGTTTGTAGCCGTAAGAATTATTAACAAACAATTTCAAGATATTCCTAACCAATTTAAGCAAGAATACAATTCATTATATGCCAATATTAAAAGCGTATTAGCTGCATATACTTTGTTTAAGCAAGAATATTATCGTACCAATTATTTATATGGTTTTGGTAGAAATGAAGACGTTCCTGAAGGGTATAGTTATTCTTTTTTAGGGGGATGGGCAAGCAGAGACAATGTTTCAAGACCTTATGTAGGTGTGGATATTCAACGGTATTTTTTTACACAGAATAGAAATTATTACAATTATAATATTCGTTTAGGCTCTTATTATAACAATGGCAAAATACAAGATGCCAGTATTTTAATTAATCTAGAAAGCTTTAGCAGATTAAAAAAATTCAAACAAAGTAATTGGTCGGTTCGTCATTTTTTTGGTGGCAGTATAACACATCAATTCAGAACTTTTTTAGATGATCCTATTTCTTTAAACAGTATTTATGGCATACAACAATTTAGAAGAGATAGTGCTACCGATGCCTTTGCCAGATTTAGCATTAATATAGAATCAGTTTTTTTTAATAGTTGGAAGTTGGCTGGTTTTAGTTTTGCACCATTTGCTTTTTCTAACCTTTCATATATCAGAAATTTTAGAAGAAGTTTTGCTAGTGGAGAAGGTTATGCAGCTATTGGAGCCGGAATCAAAAGCCGAAACGAAAACTTAATTTTTGGCACAATGGAATTAAAAACATTTTATTTTCCTAGAACCACAGGGTTTATGACTCCTTGGAATATTACCTTTAATACCAACCTACGATTTAGATATAATAGCCAATATATTACGCGACCAGAATTTGTTTCGGTAAATTAAATCCAGCTTTTGGTATATCCTTCATTTTCTATTGCCAAAGCAACATCTGTTAATTGTAGTGGATGAAATGTATCTATCATTACAGCCAATTCTTGGGTTTCTTTTTTACCAATACTTTTCTCAACAGCACCAGGATGTGGACCATGAGGAATTCCAGCAGGATGCAACGTAATCATACCAGCTGTTACATGCTTTCTACTCATAAAATCACCATCAACATAATACAACACTTCATCACTATCTATATTACTATGATTGTAAGGAGCAGGAATTGCTTGAGGATGATAATCGTATAGCCT
>JBMLQZ010000411.1:0-3925 GCA_049241285.1 Chitinophagaceae bacterium
TAGTTTAATGGCTGCACCAGGTGCATTGGTAATTTCAAAAATTGTGTTTCCAGAAACAGAAGAAAGTCAAACAATGGGCAAAGTTAAACTAGAAGTAAAAAGCCCCTACAGCAATATTATTGATGCTATTTCTCATGGTGCCGGCGATGGAATGAAGATAGCAGTAAATGTAATTGCTATGTTAATAGGTTTTATTGCTTTAATTGCCATGTTAGATTGGATGTTATTGAAAGTAGGGCATTTGTTTAATGCAGATTTAAATCTTAGTTTGAATTGGATATTTGCCAAAATCTTCTATCCTATTACATGGGCTATGGGCATTCCATCACAAGATGTTGCCAATGCAGCTACTTTACTAGGACAAAAAATTACTATTAATGAATTTGTTGCCTTTAATAATTTAACCACTAAAGCAGTACCAATATTAACTGAAAAAGGAAACTTAATTGTAAGTATTGCCATTTGTGGATTTGCAAACTTTAGTAGTGTGGGAATGCAAATTGGAGGTATTGGTGAACTTGCACCAACTCGTAGAGCAGATTTAGCAAAACTAGGTTTAAAAGCTTTATTGTGTGGCACTTTGGCTTCTTACTTATCTGCAACAATTGCAGGAATTTTAATTGGTTAAGTATTTATTTAGGCAAAATTTGTATAAAAGTATCATTAAATATTAACGTACTTTGTAATTAATTATGGATACGTTAGTACTTTATGCATACAAATACATGAATCAATTTTGTTCAGTATATATACTAGCAATGTTGTTACTATTCAATGTAACTATTCAGGCACAACCTGTTTTTAACTTTCAACAAAAATCAAATCATTCTAGACCATTTATTCAGTTAGATTCTGTAAAAAATACAGCATTTGAATCTGGTAGAATTTACGTAAAGTTTACCGCCAATTTTTCGATTGAAAAACAGCAACAAGCAAATTATTTATCATTATTTTCAAATAATATTCTTTTAAAAAATTTACAAAAGCAATTCAAAGTACAACATACTCATTCAATGTTTCCTTATATTTTGGAGGATATTGAAAGAGCTGAATTGCATAAAAGTTGGGGATTTAATAGATGGTTTGAAATAGAATTTGATAGTAGTTTTTCGGTAAAAGATGTTGTGAAAACGTATCAACAAACTGGTATTTTTGAAATTGTAGAACCAGTTTATAAAACTGAATTAATTGGAGCAACTGAATATATACCTAATGATCCTTTTTTTTCACAACAATGGCATTTTAAAAATACTGGACAAGGTGGTGGAATTGTAGGAAAAGATATTGAACTAACGAAAGCATGGGAAATTGAAAAAGGAAAACCATCTGTATTAATTTCTATTCATGATAATGCTTTGCAACTAGATCATGTTGATCTTGCACAAAATATTGCGGTTGGTACATCTTATAACTTCACAGATAACTCACCTAATCTTACACTCAATTCTGGTCATGGAACTTTTTGTGCTGGCATTTTTGGTGCAGTAAACAACAATAATATTGGCATAAGTAGTATTGCCGGCGGCAATGGAAATAGCAATTCTGGAATCAGAATCATGAGTTGCCAAACCTTTTCAAGAACAAGAAATACTGGTTTTGCTGAGTCATTTATTTATGCAGCAGATAATGGAGCTGCCATCTCAAGTAATAGTTGGGGCTATGTTGATTTTGATGTGTACAACGTGGCTGTTTTAGATGCTATTGATTATTTCTGTGATAATGGTGGTGGCGGCGTAATGCAAGGAGGTTTAGTAGTGTTTGCTGCTGGAAACAATGGACTGAATAAAAAAATTTATCCAGGTGCTTATGAAAGAGTTATTTGTGTAGCTGCATCGAATAATAAAGATGAAAAGGCTAACTATAGCAACTTTGGAGATTGGGTAGATATTACAGCTCCTGGTGGAGAGTTTAGTGGTGCAACCGGTGTATTAAGCTTAAATAATTTTGATGGATATAGCTCTAGTGGTGGTACATCTAATGCATGCCCTCAAGTTGTAGGTGTAGCAGGTTTGGTAACTTCTATACTATCGGGTAGAACTTCTGCAAGTGATGTTAGAGATATACTACTTTCTACCGTAGACAATCATTATTCATCTAACCAAAACTATATGGGTTTACTTGGTTCTGGAAGATTAAATGCTTACAAAGCTGTACTAAAAGCAAAGCAGTTGTTACAAACACAAACTTTACAAGCAGTTAGTAATGTAAATGCACAACTTGTTTGCAATACCTTAAATATTTCATACACAAAACCACATCAAAGTAACAATGTTATTATTGTGTACAACAACACAAACGATATAAGTACACTTGTAGATGGAAGAGATTATTCCTTGGGCGACAACTTAATTGGTGGAGGAAAGATTGGATACAAAGGCAATGAATCTAGCTTTCTACAACAAATAGCCAACACAAGTGATTGGCATTATTTTAAAATATTTACAGTAAATAGTTCTTTACAATATTCGTATGGTTATACAATTGCCAAAGCAACAAAGCCATTACTGAAAGGCAATGGTATAGTTATGACTGAAAATTTCAATTATCCTTACCTTTTTCCTACAAAAGAATGGGATAATCGAAACAAAAACTTTGTGAGTTCTTGGATTCATACTGCTAGAGATACATCCTCAACTGGTGCAGGCGATAATTTCAGTATGGGCATGTATAACTACAGTTTCAACAATATTTCTGCTAGTGTAGATACCTTATTTAGCCCCTATGTATGGGTTAAAAGTGCAGATAGCGTTCAACTTAATTTCTGGCATTCCTATAAATACACGCCTAAAAATGTACAAGATGCTGATAGTTTAGAAGTTTTGGTTTCTACCGATTGTGGACAAACATTTACTTCTATCTGGAAAAAAGGAGGAAGAAATTTAACCACAACTTCAGATAGCAGCAACAGTGAATGGTATCCATTTGCACCAAATTCATTTACCTTAAACAACATTCAACTCAACAGATTTAGTGCATTTGAAAAAATAATGATTGCATTTAGAGGATATAATGGTGGTGGAAATAATTTGTTTATAGACAATATTAGCCTAGCTACAAAATATATTCAACCTGATCAGTTTACTACGGTTGCTGTTGGGAAAAATCATACGCTATCGTTAACGAAAAATGGTAGTTTATGGGCTTGGGGTGAAAATAATGTTGGACAATTAGGCAACGAAAAAACCAATACAGCAACTAGTATAATAAAAGCCAACTATTTATCTTGGATCAATATTGCAGCAGGAAACGATTTTAGTGTAGGCATTGCAGAAGACAGCACTTTATGGACTTGGGGTTTAAATAACCAAGCACAACTTGGAAATAATAGTGTACAAAACAAGGTTACACCAACAAAAATTAGTTCAATCATTAATTGGGATAAAGTAGTTTGTGGAGACAGCCATAGTTTAGCTTTACAATCGAACGGAAACTTATGGAGTTGGGGGTTGAATGACAAAGGGCAATTGGGAAATTCTTCTACCATTAATCAGTCAACTATTCAACAAATTGGTAACGCTGCTGAATGGAAAACCATTGCTGCTGGTGAAAAACACTCGTTAGCTATCAAAAAAGATGGAACTCTATGGGCTTGGGGACAAAACGATGTTGGACAATTAGGTGATGGAACAAATATTGATAAATGGCAACCTGTACAAATTGGAAATGTTCAAAATTGGAAAGCCATTGCAGCTGGAAATAAACATTCACTAGCCATTAAAACAGATGGCACTTTATGGGCTTGGGGACAAAATGATGAAGGACAATTAGGTGATAATTCTTTCATCAATAAAAATAATCCCGTTCAAATTGGTAGCAATACGAATTGGCAACGAGTTGCAGCAGGTTTTAAACATAGCATGGCAATTACTACAGATAGTAGCTTGTTTACTTGGGGTTTAAACAACCTTGGTCAATTAGGTACGAA
>JBMLQZ010000412.1:0-1345 GCA_049241285.1 Chitinophagaceae bacterium
TGTTTGAAAAAACTCAATATAACTGAATATGCCGAGCCAAACCTAGACAAATGGAAAACGTATTTAGACAAACTAAAATATCCAAAAAGTAAGGTGACCATTGGTTTAATTGGTAAGTATATTGAATTGCAAGATGCCTATAAATCTATTTTAGAAAGTTTTATACATGCAGGTGCAATGAACGAGGTAAAAGTACAAGTAGTAAACGTTCATAGCGAATTTATTACCAACGAAAATGTGGCTGAAAAACTAGAAGGTTTAGATGGTTTATTAGTGGCTCCAGGTTTTGGAATGAGAGGAATTGATGGTAAAATTATTGCCGTAAAATATGCTAGAGAAAATGGATTGCCATTTTTTGGCATTTGCTTGGGTATGCAAATGGCAGTAATTGAGTATGCAAGACATATTTTACATCTTACTGATGCTCATTCTACTGAAATGGATGCAAATACTGCTAACCCTGTAATTAATATGATGGAAGAGCAAAAGAAAATTAAAATGATGGGTGGAACCATGCGTTTAGGAGCTTATCCATGTGAAATTAAAGAAGGTACTTTGGCTCATAAAATTTATGGAACTACTTCTATTAGTGAAAGACATAGACATCGTTACGAATTTAACAGCGATTATTTAGAGCAATTTGAGCAAAATGGCATGTTGGCAACAGGAGTAAATCCAGAAACGGGCTTGGTTGAAATTATAGAAATTCCAACACATCCATTTTTTATTGGTGTTCAATACCATCCTGAATTAAAAAGTACGGTAGAACAACCAGCACCATTGTTTGTACATTTTATTGCAGCCGCTAAAGAATATAATGATAAAATGAGTAGCAGAAAAACGGCTTCATTACAAGACTCACTTATATAAATTCGATTAAAGTATTCTGTTAAATAAAAAAGCCAGAGATAAATATCTCCGGCTTTTTTTAACACTTTATTTACCCCTTAAAATCATGAGAACTTGCTTTGACTTACTGACTTATCAATAATCTTTAGCAAACTTAATACTTATATTTTTCGTCACAACTGTGATTTTACGCAGTTGTTCATGTGATTTTTCCCATCAACATTACAATTGTACCAGCTTTCTTCGTAAGCATTCTAAACACAAGCCTACCCTACTTTGTACATTTAACTTTACAAACATATTCTCTCTCAATGATTCAACTGCACGTTCAGAAATAGCCATTTCATTCGCAATTTGTTTATACGTCATTTCACTACAAACCAATTGTAAAAAGCGAAGTTCTTTTTCAGAAAATTTATTTTCAACCTCTTGTTCTAATTTCAATAGCCTTCTATAATTTACATTACTAACATCACCATTGTAATAACCTCTTTTT
>JBMLQZ010000413.1:0-1549 GCA_049241285.1 Chitinophagaceae bacterium
GAATGATATTTTTATGAAACTATCTTTAACCATGATAGATAATGGGATGGTTTCAATTGCAGCTGTGAAAGTAACGCCAGATTTGCTAGAAGCAAGGGTTTACATAAGTATGTTTCAGGTAGAAAATCCTGCATTGGCAATGAAACAAATAGAAGCGAAAGCTTGGGAAATTAAAAAATTATTGGCCGATAAAGTGAAACATCAATTACGTAGAATTCCGGTTATTCAATATTATTTCGATGATACTTTAGAACATGTATTTAAAATGGAAAATTTGTTCAAAGAAATTCATGAGCAAAAACAAAATAATGCTTCAGATGGAGCTTCTACAGCTTAACATCAACTTCAAAACACCAAGGTATTTATAGCAGAACGATTATTTTTTGTGTATGAATTTTTTATTTGCATGGCGATATTTCAAATCAAAAAAATCTACCAATGCTATTAATATTATTTCATGGATAAGTGTACTTGCCATTGCTGTTGTTACAGCTGCATTAATTATTGTTTTTAGTGTTTTTAATGGGTTTGAAGATATTGTAAAAAGCCTCTATGCAGATTTTTATGCCGATATACATGTTGCAGCAAAAAATGGTAAAATAATTTCGCTAACGCCACAGCAAATTCAGCAGATAAAAAGGGTAGAAGATGTGGCTGCTATTAGCCTTAGTATTGAAGATAAAGCAAGTTTACAAAATGATGCTTTTCAAACAATAGTCTATTTAAGAGGTGTAGATAGTAATCAAGCATTGGTAAATAAAGTAAATACACATATTGTAAATGGTACTTACAATTTAGGTGATGCTAGTACACCCAATTTAGTAATAGGAGTAGGCATTGAAAGTGCATTAAATATTGATGCAGCAAACAATATTTATCCTATTACTATGTATTTACCCAATAAGCAATCAAGCAATTTAATAAGTGTAGATGGTATGAATGCTTACAATGTTCATACGTCAGGTGCCTTTATGGTACAACCAGAATTCGACAATAAATATGTATTTGCCAATATTGATTTTTTACGCTATATGCTCAATTTGAAACCCTATGAATATAGTTTTTGTGATATAGAATTGAAAGATGAGCATGCAACAAATAAGGTAGTAAAACAATTGCAACAACTGTTAGGAGAAAAGTATACTATTGAAACAAGGTACCAACAAAACAAAAGTCTGTACACAGCCATGCAGATAGAAAAATGGGTGATTTATGGAGTAACTTGTTTAATTCTTGCAATTGCAGCATTTAATATTATTGGAGCCTTAACCATGCTTGTTTTAGAAAAGCAAAAAGATATAGCGGTACTTTCTGCTATGGGTGCAAGCAAAGAATTAATAAAAAACATTTTTTTAAGTACAGGTGTTTTTTTAGCTGTACTTGGAGCATCAATCGGTATTTTTTTGGCAACAATTATCTGTTTGTTGCAAATACAATTTCATTTTATTGTTTTACAAGGTGGAAGCTTTTTAATAGATTATTATCCTGTAAAATTATTGTTATCAGACTACGTTATTGTAGTAATAACTGTATTGTTAATTGCATTAAT
>JBMLQZ010000414.1:0-2625 GCA_049241285.1 Chitinophagaceae bacterium
AAGGAGAGGAGTTATTTATTAACTACAATGGCTTTTGTATTGATACTACCCTAATTTGGTTTAATGCTTTATAAATCACATTATGATGTATGCTGTAAAATTTCTAAACGTTTACCTAGCCATGTATCTTTTACAGGAACAAGCCATAGCTGAATAAGTTGTTCTTTAGTAGCAACTAAATTGTTGAAGTAAAGAGTTTCTTTAGTAATAAATCCATTTTGAACAGCATGTTGCAACTGTGATAATGGCAAAAGTTGCACTTTATCTTTTATGTAAAAAGCCAATAACTGTCTATTGAATAAGTCAATATTTAGTTTTTGTTCAATTTCTTTCATAAGGTGTACACTGCTATCAGTACTACAACCACTTACACCAGTTGCAGTTTCATCGGCCATTAATACAATAAATTGACCATACAATAAATTGGCATAGCCTTTAATAGGTGTTCCATGACTTTTCCAATTTGTAACAAAATTTTCCAGTAGTTGCTCTACTTCAAAAGCTTCAGAAATACCTAAAATTCTACTACTTTGATAAATCCACACTTTTGATTCTGAATCAAATGAACTTGGTAATATATCTGCTAATTGTAATAATGCCATAAAATTTTCTTAAAGTTCCAATTAATTGTCGCTTTGTTTATTGTTAAATGTGCTGTAGAAATAGGCTCCAACTAATGCGGCTAAAAGTTTGAAAAATAAATTTTTCATAGCCCAAATTTCTTCCCATACAATTTTGCCTTTAATTATATCAAAAACAATATCGAACAATAATAGTATAGGTAGTAAAATCAAAAATCCTTTTACAAATTTACTCCAGTTAATTTTTTCTTTCATAGGGTTCATTTTAAATCATGCTTTCTGCAATTAATTCTGCAACATCTAGTACTTGAACTTCATTTTCTTTTTCTCTATTCTTTACGCCATCGGTCATCATGGTATTACAAAATGGACAAGCTGCTGCTACAATATTAGCTCCTGTTGCCAAAGCTTCATCAGCTCTCTCTATATTAATTCGTTTATTACCTGGCTCATCTTCTTTAAACATTTGAGCTCCACCAGCACCACAACATAATCCATTAGACTTGCATCTTTTCATTTCTATCAAAGCAACATCTAAAGCCTCTAATACTTTTCTTGGTGCTTCGTAAATATTGTTAGCTCTTCCTAAATAACAACTATCATGAAAAGAAATTTTTTTGCCTTTAAATGCTCCACCTTCTTTTAAAACAATCTTCCCATCTTCAATTAATTGTTGTAAAAAAGTAGTGTGGTGTATTACCTCATAATTTCCTCCCAATTCAGGATACTCATTTTTTAAAGTATTGAAACAATGTGGACAAGTAGTTACAATTTTTTTTATGCCATATCCATTTAAGATTTGAATATTTTGATATGCCATCATTTGAAATAAAAATTCGTTACCAGCTCTTCTTGCAGGATCGCCAGTACATGCTTCTTCTTTTCCTAAAATGGCAAACTTAATTCCAACCTTATTTAATATAAGTGCAAAAGCCTTAGTTATCTTTTGAGCTCTTTGATCATAACTACCAGCACAGCCTACCCAAAATAATACTTCTGGCATTTCACCAGCAGCTATCATCTCTGCCATTGAGTTTATTTTCATATACAAAACCGTTTGTACGAAAGTAGTGTAAAAACACAATTATATATGCTATTGTACAACTAAGTTTGTGTCATTTTTTTCAATTTAAGTTTATGAATGATGTTAGTTTTTCAAACTGTTGATTTATTTTCTGGTTCTTTAAATTATTTATTTTTTTTCACGTTCACTTTCCGATATTCGCTTCACGAACAGTTGTTAGCATGATGAACATTTCTTTTGATAATACGCTTACTGCATTTGCTTATAAAAGTGATAAAGAACTTAAACAATCTAAGTTTTTGTTTTCTACTATGGATTATCCTTTGTTTGTACCAATTGGTACAAGGCTTACCCCTTTCTTAATGAAAACTGGGTTACCTATTAATGGTATTATTCGAAATACCATTTTTAAACAATTTGTAGGCGGAGAAACTTTAGAAGAAACGGCTACTGTTGCTAAAACTTTAGGTAAATACGGTGTTCAAATAATTCTTGATTATGGTGTTGAAGGAAAACAAGGAGAGGAGAATTTTGAACATGCAACTGAACAATTTATTAAAGTAATTAGATATGCTGCTACCCAAAATAATATTCCATTTATTAGCATAAAAGTTACTGGCTTTGCTCGTTTCGATTTATTAAAAACTTTAAATGAAGCTCCAAGATTAAGAAGTGGTATTCATGATCATGAAGAAGAGCAAAAAGAGTGGGATAGGGTATGTGAAAGAATGTTTAGAATTTGTGAAGTGGCCGAAGAATTAAATATAGGTGTTTTAATAGATGCTGAGGAAAGTTGGATTCAAGACCCAGTAGATAGATTAGTGATGGAAATGATGGAAGAATTTAATACTGAAAAAGCCATTGTTTATAACACCATTCAGTTATATAGACAAGATAGATTGAACTTTTTAAAGCTATCTCATAAAATTGCTAAACAACGTGGATTTATTTTAGGCTTAAAATTGGTTAGGGGAGCCTATATGGAAAAAGAGGCTGCAAGGGCTAATCAATTAGGTTACG